>JAKEHD010000825.1 GCA_022615215.1 Blastocatellia bacterium | reverse complement strand
CGGAGTGGCTCGGCGACGGGTTGCTTCCGCCTGAAGGCGGTACTCTGAACACCCTTTTACTCTATGATCCGGTTGCTTCCAGATCAACTGGCACAAGTCGTGTAAAAGTAAAAAGGCAAAAGTGAAAGCGGCCGTACTTTTACCTTTTGCCTTTTTACTTTTGCCTCATTCGTAGCGAAGCGCCACCATCGGGTCAACGCGAGTGGCTCGGCGCGCGGGCAGATAACAGGCCGTCAAAGCGACTATGACCAGAAGCGCCGATACGCCCGCAAAGGTCAGGGGGTCCGTCGCCGTCACCTCGTAAAGCAGGCTCGACATAAAACGGGTCAAGGCCCAGGCTCCTGCCGCTCCTATCGTCACACCCAGAAGAGTCAGCTTCAATCCCTGCCCCACGATCAATCTCAATACATCCGACGCTCGCGCGCCTAATGCCATGCGTATGCCTATCTCGCGCGTGCTACGGGTCACGGCATAAGACATGACGCCGTATATGCCCACCGCCGCAAGCGCCAGAGCGAGAGCGGCAAGCGCGGCCAGCAGCCACGTATTCAGGCGTTCGTTCGAGATCGATTGTGCAAGTCGCTCGTCCATCATCATGACTCTTGAAACAGGCTGGTCGGGGTCGACCGATTGCACTGCGCTTCGTATTGCGCCGATGAGTTTCCCTGAATCGTCCGTCCCGCGCACCACCAGCACCATGGAGGGTGCGGGCATTTGCAGGTAAGAGAAATACATCTCAGGTTCATTCGCAAGATCGAGCCTTTGATGCTTGATATCGCCGACTATGCCTACGACCTCGCGCCAGAAGGGCTTGCCGTAGAGGGCTATCTCTTCGGGGCTGCCCATGGCTATGCGCTTGCCGATAGCGTCTTCGCCCGGCCAGAAGCGTTCGGCCATCGTCTGATTGATGACCGCCGCTCCGGGACTCTCTTTTGCGTCGCGGTCAGTGAGGTCGCGCCCTCTCAGAAGCCTTATGCCCATGGCGCTGAAATAGCCGGGGCTGACCATGCGAACATCGGCCGCCCACTGAACGCTTTCGTTCTCTGGAGAGCGGCCTTCTATTATAAAACTGCTGCGACTGCGCGAACCGCTGAACGGCAGATCGGTCACCGCCCCCACCTCGGCCACGCCTTCGAGCGTCGAGATGCGTTGAAGAGTTTGTTGAAAGAAAGCCGCCTGACTGTGAGGCTCGCCGTACTTCGCTTGAGGCAGAGAGAGCATCATCGTCAGAGCATTCTCAGGCTTGAACCCTGGGTCTACGTTTTGCAACCTGAGAAAACTGTTTATCAACAATCCCGCCCCTACGAGCAGCACCATAGAGAGCGCCATCTCAGCCACGACGAGCAGGCTGCTCGCCTTCGGGCCGCGCCACCCGGCGATGGAGTGCGAATCGCCCTCTTTGAGCGTTTCGTTCAGGTTGACCCTTGTGGCTTGAAGCGCAGGGGCGAAGCCGAAGACCAGGCTCGTCAACAACGAAATCAGCGCCGTAAATCCGAGCACACGGCCGTCTATTCCGGCCTCTCTTATGCGAGGGATGTCGTTCTGGCCGAGCGTCGCGAGCAGATCGATTCCCCACATGGCGAGCAGAAGGCCAAGCCCTCCTCCGACAAAAGCCAGCAGGAGGCTTTCGGTCAGGAACTGTTTTATCAAATGCCAGGGGCTTGCGCCGAGCGCGGTCCTTATGGCCGTCTCTTTTTGCCGGGCGGCGGCGCGGGCGAGCTGAAGGTTCGCCACATTCGCGCAGGCTATCAGAAGCACGAGCAGAACAGCGCCCAGAAGTATCCACAGTCCAAGCTCCACGTCTCCCACTATCTCTTTATGAAGCGTCACGAGATTTATGCCTATCCCTGTGTTGTTCTCAGGATACTGCTGCTCAAGGTTGCGGGCGATGGTCTCCATCTCCGCCCGCGCCGATTCAACCGTCACACCCGGTTTCAAACGGCCCATCGTAAAAAGGAATTTAGTGCCGCGATTGGCGCGGCTGAGGTCGAGGCCGAGCGGCGACCAGAGTTCGACGGATCGTGGGAACCGGAAGTCCTGCCCCATGACGGCCACTACCGTGTAGCTCTCGTTATTGAGGGTGAGCGTCTGCCCGATCAACTCTCTGTTTCCGGCGAACCGGCGCTGCCAGAGACCGTGGCTCAAAATCACCGCGCGGTTTCGCCCCGGCATGTCTTCTTCGGGGAGAAAGTCACGGCCGAGCAAGGGCTGCACTCCCATGACGGACAGAAAATCCGATGACACCATCAGCCCGTTCAGCCTCTCAGGCCGGTCGCCGCCGGTCAGCGTGAAAGGCGCGTAGCGATACGCGGCCACATACTCGAAGCTCTGACTCTGATTGCGCCAATCGGTGAAGTTATGCGGACTGACGCTGCCCGTGTATACCTTCTGTTCATCACTCTTTTCCCACAATTGAATTATCCGCTCGGCGTGCGGGTAGGGAAGCGACCGCAGCAGCACGGCATTGACCACGCTGAAGATGGCGGTGTTCGCTCCTATGCCGAGGGCCAATGTCAGCACAGCCACTACAGTGAAGACGGGCCGCTTCATCAGCATGCGAATCCCGTAGCGCAAATCTTGCAAAAAAGTATTCATCCAATGCCCTCTCATCCTGTGATGGCCGAAGAAAGAAATCTTTAGAAGAAAGAAATCCTTATGCGACTCGAATCCTGCGGCTAAAGGTCATTGCGGCTCATTCGAATAGCCCATTTTATTTCATCATCCAAGCGGCGTGCCAGGGAGGTGTTCTATCATAAATAGTCGAATGATTTGATTTGAATTTCAGAGATAAGCGCAGGTCAACAAAAAGAGTGTGCGATTCCGGGAAGAGCTTTTCCCGAAATCGATCTTTCCGGTTCACTGTGTGGCTGTCTTCATGAAGCTATACTTTACTGCTTATCATTATCTTCCAGCCGTTCTGTCCGGTATCAAGGCAGTTTCGATTCGAGATCAGTGACGCGCCGGGCGGTTTGAACAGCGAGATTTGCAACATCTGCGGCCAGCTTGCGAGTTATCTCGTTGGCCAATATCAGGTTGTCAAAGTTTTCTCTCATTTCCTGGCGCATTGCTTCCGCCTGGGCTTCCACACGCGCGAATCCTTCCACCATTTGCGTTTCCACTCGCGCGACAGTGTCGGCCAACTCGGACACTACCGAAGCCAGCGCAGAAACATCACGGCTCGCCTGCGCCTGGACCTCTTTCAGGATGTCTATATCCGCGCTGAACTTCGCGTGATGCTCAAGCAGAAACTCGATAGCTCGCTCCATCTCTTCACCGGTCATGACGTTTTGTCTCTCCTTTTAGACATGGATTTCTTTTCTGGTTTATACCCTAAGCAAGTACATTCCGCAACCGGAACATATCGGCATAAGCCGACGCGCGCGGCACATGGAAGACGACTTGTCAGACACCGGCGCGGATGGCTCGATGAGAGTGACTGCCTCAAAGATGATTGCGGATTAAGACAGTCCTGAACGCATCCCTGAATTCCGCATTCGTCAATAAAACCCTTGACCGTAAGCAGAAACACGGCTAAAACCTACTTGAGTGTCTGCCCTCTTCGACAGTAAGGTGTTTTCAAACCGACCTGATAAGAGCGTGAGATTGTCGTTAGGGTAATCTGTTCACCGCACACCGAACGCAAAGGGTACGATTCGATGGTTGAAATCTTGATAGTTGACGATGACATTCAGGTACGCGAAGTGCTTAAAATATTGTTATCTATGGCCGGATACACTGTGCGGGAAGCTACTACTGCGCGCAAGGCGATTGAAAGCTATAAACAACAGCCGTCCGATCTCATCATCACCGATATTTTAATGCCGGATAAAGACGGGTTGGAGTTGATCCGTGAGGTTCGCCGCATTCATCCCGATGCCAAAATAATAGCCATGTCCGGCGGCGGCCAAATCGGATCGGAAGAGTACTTATCCTGGGCCAAGAAGTTCGGCGCAAAGTATCATCTCAGCAAGCCTATACCCCGCAAGGAACTGCTTAAAGCAGTTGAAACAGTGCTGAATGCCTGACGTGACGCTCCGCAGCCGTTTTAACGGCGAGGCTTCTCACTTCAACTCATAGCTATCTTCGCTCAGTATCCGGGCGCTCGATCTCCGGCCCATCAGAACAATCGAAGTCGACACACTCTCATTGCGCTCGCATTCTCTGTAGTCATAAAAGTATTGAACCGCAGGCGTCGAGGCACGCCTTCGAAGTAACAGGCGAAGCCCTCGAATCCGAACGCGCTTTGAAATTCCTGGAGCAGCGAATATAATCGTGGCCGGTATCGGATAGAATTGCAATCACTATGATTTTAAAGCCGCCACAGGGAGAGCTATTATGAAAGCAGCGGTAATTCACGAGTACAAACAGCCACTTCGAATCGAAGAAGTTGCCTCCCCCGCGCCCGCGCCCGATGAAGTGATAGTCGAAGTCGAAGCTTGCGGCGTCTGCCACTCGGACCTTCACCTGGCCGAAGGCGACTGGCCGCAGCTATCGAGAATGATCAAAAAGCCGCTCATACCGGGCCACGAAGTCGTCGGGCGAGTCGTGGAAAAAGGCGACGCAGTGAACAATCTCGATGTGGGCGACCGCGTGGGAATCGCCTGGGTCCATTGGACCTGCGGCGAGTGCGAATTTTGCCGCGAAGGAAATGAAAACCTCTGCCCCAATCAAACCATAACCGGAGCGACCGTCGATGGCGGATACGCGCAGTTCATAAAGGCCAAAGCAAGCCACGCGCTCAAAGTCCCCGAAGCTTTAAACTCGGCCGAAGCCGCCCCGCTGTTTTGCGCGGGGGTGACGGTCTATCGCGCGATCAAGAAGGCCGATATCCGTCCCGGCCAGAGAGTAGCCGTATTCGGCATAGGGGGCCTCGGACACCTTGCCCTTCAGATAGCCAAAGTCTTCGAAGCGGAAGTCACAGCCGTAGATATCCACGAAGACAAGCTTGAGTTCGCGCGCGCGCTCGGAGCCGACCGCACTTTCAATGCGGCGACGAGCGATGTCGCAAAAGAGTTTCGCCGCCTCGGAGGAGCGCATGCGGCTGTGGTAACATCCGGGTCGAAAGCGGCTTACGATACGGCCTTCTATTCGGTGAGGTCGGGCGGCTCGCTCGTCGTGGTGGGGATGCCTTCTGAGAATCTCTCTTTTCCGGCCATCATGATGCGCGAGATCAAAATAAGCTCGTCGGCCACAGGCACGCGCGACGACCTGAGCCGTGTGCTCGAACTTGCAGCCGAAGGCAAAATCCGCTGTCACATCGAAACGCGCCCGCTCGAAGAGATAAACGATATACTCGATCAGATGCGCCGAGGAGAGATCACAGGCCGCGTGGTGCTGACGATTTCAGCGCCCCGACCGTGAGGATTCGATCAAGCAAGCAGGCGTTGAGTAAATGTTCAGACTTTTTCAGCGGATTGCGAAGCAACAGACATCTCCCGCCAGCTTGTGGTAGGGAAGGGGCAAAGATTTCTTTCTTCTGCTTGCGCCCGCTGCTTGCTCTATAGCCAAAAGGCGGGCGCAAGCAACCCTTCCTGACCTGTGATCTGGCGTCGTTTGCTGATGAAAGCGCATCTGGCTTGATGCAAAAAACTGTTTCTCTGAACACATACGCCGTTGCGATTCTTTCAGCCGATAGTCACGCCGGTCATTCGGTCGCCCGCGCGCAGTTGCCCGACAACCTCCATGCCATCGGTCACGCGGCCGAAGACCGCGTAATTCATGTCGAGGAATGCGGCAGGCCCAAGCGTTATGTAGAACTGGCACGACGCGCTGTTAGGGTCTTGCGAGCGGGCCATCGCCACAGCGCCCGCCGGGCCGTGCGGGAGTTCTGGCGAGACTTCGAGTTGTATCCTGCGCTCGCGCCCGGTCGCAGAGTCTACGAAGCCGCCTGTGCCTTTCCCCATCGGGTCGCCTCCCTGTATGACGAATCCCGGCTCGTAGCGATGAAAAGTCAGCCCGTCGTAAAAGCCGCGCTCAACCAGGTCTATGAAGTTTCCGGCCGTGACGGGAGCCTTGTCTTCGTAAAGCTCTATGGTGATTCGGCCCTTGTTGGTTTCCATGATTGCGCTTCTATTTGCCAATTGATTTTCTCCTTTCGGGTTTGTATGAATGATTAGCCACAGGCAACCTTATGGGCATGAAGTTTTTTGCCTCTCTAATGCGCGGGGAATTATATAGCATCACCCTATTCAAGTCCATGAAAGCAAATCAGCCCGATTGAGGAATTGGATTCTCAACTCAAATCGCTACTTGTGATAGGCGTCAGCCCGATCATAGTTTTGTGTGATCTCATTGCTTCCTTACCGACCGATGGTTGCCATCTCGCAGAGTTGTTTGATTGCCGCTACATGGCGAGGCTGTTATCATTAAACTCACTTATGAGGCGACAAAAAAACATAGCTACTGTCAGCCAGTCAACAATCACTGCGGCGCAAGCGCGGGCCTCGGTGAATCGGTTTTTGCTGTCGCAAGTAGGCAGCCAATTCTGCGCAGGAGAGCCTGAGTTGGATGTGATTCAGGAACTCTGGCAAGTACCTATTCTGATGGTCACGCCGGGGTTTGTCGCGGGTCAGGTCGGCGAGGCCGCCGTGGACTTCCACACACGCGAAATCCAAAGTCACACTGCTCAAGAACGAATATATGCGGCGGCTGACAAACTGAGGAAGCGCCACCATGCCGCGATCAAGGCTGCCTTTATGCAATCCGTCACCGCTTGCCGTCGAGATTCGCCCACTCGCCCGATTGAATGAAGCTGGCCCAATAATAAGGATGACTCCGGCGCTTGCTCGCAATCATCTTGAGTTGCACCCGGCGCAGGGCCTCGCTTCTTCCCTGCCCCGCTTCGAGCGCCCTGTAATAGTCGATCATAAGGTCTCGCGTTCCCTCGTCGTTCACCGGCCAGAGGCTCATCACCTGGCTCTCGGAACCTGCAAGCACGAGCGCGCGCCTGAGACCATGCACACCATCGCCTCTACGGACCTCGCCCACGCCCGTGTCACAGGCCGACAGCACGACGAGCTTCGTTCCCCAAAGATTCAGCACAGCCGCTTCGAGGGCGGTCAATATGCCGTCGCCTCCTTCGCCCTCTTTCAAATTCGCCCCCGCAAGCCCGAGGCCCGACCTTAGCAATGGATTTTCTATCTTCATTCCTAAAGCGAGCGACTCGCCCCCTTGCCCTTGAGACGCGACGCGAACCGGAGCCGGTCCCGCCACGACCGAATCGAGAAAGAACCCATGCGTGGCGATGTGCAGAATCGTCGGCCCGGCCAACTCCTTGACCGCCTCTTCGGTAGCCTCGCTTCCGGTCAGCACCTTTGCCCGGCGCAGAATCGTCTTCAGCGCCTCAGCCTCTTCGGCGGTGCCCGGCAAGGGTTTGAAATAGACCTGTGAAAAATCGACTGCCTCCGGCGAACTCTCCGAAGCCTTCCCGCCGCCCTTTTTCACGACCTTCAACTCGCGGTCATCGCCTGCTTCTGTCTCTCCGCCGAAATCCGGGTTGGCTATCACGACCGCGCCCTGCTTGCTGCGGACAGGCTCCTCCAGTCTCAGCAGGTCGCGCCCCGTAGTCAGATAGGTTATCGAATACCGCTCGACCAGATAGCGACCTCGCTCGTCGACGAGCGCCGCAAAAGGCACGAGGTTCAGCGCCCCTTCGGGCGACAAGAGAATTCTGCCGGTCTCTCCCAGGAGCTTGCGAACAGGCTCCATCACCTTGCTGTCGAGTTCGCGGGCCAGGCGTTTGAAGTCCTTGCTTTTCGAACTGCGCAAGCGCGCGCGCAGCGATTCTATACGCGCGTCTATCGCTTTCGCTTCTCCGAGGTCCACCCACTGAAGCTCACCTTTATTGCGAAGCAGGTAAGCCGCATAGCGGAGATCACCGAATTGCTCGCTGTATTTTTTGAACTTCGCATCGAAGGGCCTGAAGGTCGCAAACTCGATCAAGGCCGCATCCGCAGGGATGGCCGCCTGCACCGCTTCGAGCGTGACGGGCCGGGATTGCGCGCGGAACTCCGCGCTGCGGCGGCTGACTTCTGCTTGCAATCTCTGCTCTTCTTCTTCGAGGCGCTGAAGATCCTCCCGCCGTCGGGCCGGATCACCGGTGCCTCCTCTTCCTAACATCGTTGCGGCAAGCCGGGTTCGAACATCGGCCAGGCGGTCCAGCAACTCGCGGTCTTCGGGGGCGAGGCGGCGGCGCAGTGCGCCGAGGCTGTCGGCCATCGCATCGAGCACGCGCCCCTTGCGGCGGAGTACGGTCAGCAGCGCCACTCGCGCAGCCGCCGCGTCCGCAGGGGCCGAATGCAAGTGCAGAGATACGGTGCGGTCTGTGTCTTCGGCAAAGGTCGCAAGGTATAGGAGCTTCTGTTGCTCGGACCCGGCTGCAAGGTTTATGGCTATTTGCCGCTCGCTGTTTTCATTGCCGCGAGACCTGTGAGCTATGGCCTTCGAGAGTTCGCCCTTCGCTTCGTAAAGCGTCGCAAGATTGCTCAGAGACAAAGCGGCAGAGGGGTGGTCCGCGCCGAGGTCTTTTTCCCATATTGCGAGCGAGCGTTTGAACAGCGACTCGGCCTTTTCATAATCGCCTTTTCTATAATGAAGCCATCCGAGATTGTTGACAGCCAGGCCGACCTCGAAATGATCGCGGCCGAAGTTCTTTTCATAAATCGCAAGCGCGCGTTCATACAAGGGCGCGGCCTGCTGATACCGGCCTTCGACCTCGAATAGCACTCCCAGATTGCTCGACGACAGAGCGACGGCCGGATGATCCGGCCCTAAAACCTTCTCGCGTATTGCAAGCGCGCGCTCGAAGAGCGGCGTGGCCTTCGAGTAGTCGCCCTGCGTGTAGTAGATTTTTGCGAGGTTGTTCAGGGGCAGGGCGACCGCGAGGTGATCGGGTCCGAGCTTGCGTTCGAAGATCGAGAGCGCGCGATTATGAAGCGTCTCGGCTTTCGCGTAATCGCCTTTGCCGCTGTATATCAACGCGAGGTTGTCGAGCGACGAAGCGACATCGGGGTGGTCGGGACCGGCGAGTTTTTCTCTTATGGCGAGGGCGCGCAAGGCTTCCGGCTCGGCCTTTGTGAAATCGCCCATAGAGAAATAGAGCAATGAGAGATTATTCAGAGGCGACACGAGAGAGGCGTGCTCCGGCCCCAGATTTTTTTCTCTGACATCGAGCACTCGCCTGTAAAGCGGTTCGGCTTTCGCGTAATTGCCGACCGAATGATAAATGAGCGCGAGGTTGTTGAGAAACGAGATCGTATCCGGGTGATCGGGTCCTAAGACTCTCTCAAGTATCGCCTGCAACTTCCGGGCGGGCGCTAGGGCGTCGAAGTATCGGCCGGCGACGAATGATTTTTCGACTTCGGCTCTGAGCCGGTTCGCCTCATCGAGTTCTTTCGATCTGTCTTGCTGCGATGGTGAATTCTGTCGGCCTGTAATAGTCGTGGTTGCAATCGCTGTTGAAACGTTTGAAATTATCAGTAAGGTCGCAAGTAAAGCCGCCATCATCGGGCGGCAACCGTCATGCATAAAAACTCCTCCGCGCGAAATCGTCACACCTTAGCGCACACGGCCCGCGATTGTAAACCCTGGCCGGGCATCAGCAGCAATTCCCGGCGAGTCGATCAAACAGACCTCTCTCTCTACCCGTTCCTTGCTCTATTGACTCCCTTCACACACCTTTCCCTTATTGCCAACCTTTCTT
>JAKEHD010000824.1 GCA_022615215.1 Blastocatellia bacterium | reverse complement strand
GGCGAATTCACAACTTCCCAGGCGCTTCCGTTCGTAAAGACCTCCTTGCCGTCAGAGAAAAAGTTTATCGAATTGATTCCTTGAAGCGACCTGTAGGCCGGAGTTGGAGGCACGACCTCCCAAACATTGGCAACATAATAGGGGCTTGACGAACCGCCCCCCTCATCATCTCTTATGGTTATCGTTCTAGCTGCCCTTGTTGCAAGCAAACGGCTGTCGCTGCTCCAGACCGGCCTGATGAAGTGTCCTGATTGAAAGATGGAGTAATTGTCGGAACCGGGTAAGATCGTCACCTCTTTGCCGGTCTCAGTCGTCCATTCGAGCCGGGTTTCTTCGATGCCGGGAGGCAAAACGGCCACCTCTTTGCCGGTCTGCGTACTCCATATACGGAGCGACCCGCTGGCTCCCTCCGCTACGAATGCCGCAAACAAGTAACCATCGGGGCTGAAGGCGGCAGTCCGATCAAAGAGAATTTTGGTGTTCGCCCCTGCTACCATAAGCCGGTTATCGAGGCCGGCTGCCCTGATCTCCCATAACTGAATGATGCCCGGTTCCGAAGCTTCACGAAGAGCGATGAGCCGCCCATCTGCGCTAACAAGGGTTGCAGCCTCAGCGGCATCCGTAACCGGCAACTGTCCGATTTGCCTGTTCTCACGGAGGTTCCATACTACCAGCGAATCATTCTTTTGGCCGGGGCGATTCGGACGCAGTACCGCAACCCGGCCGTCGGCGCTGACCGATAATACCGCCATTCCCTCGGGAGAGGAAAATTTGCGTTGAAGAGTTCTCAAACTGAAATATTGTAAGCGGTCCTCGTGCTTGAGTAGCAATTCCAGATCGGGTAGAAACGCGATCATTTCGCCCCCGATACAGAAGGTGCTTTCACTGCGGTCGGCGACATTGACCATCCACACCGTGCATCCGCCATCGGTTTTTATCACATGGTCGCCTTCGGGGTTGAAGGTTAAAAAATTATTCGCCCCTCCCAAGAAAGGGCGTTTGATTCGGGCGATTTCCCGCCCTGTGACAGGATCCCATAATATAAGCGTCTGCTCTGTTATGCTGGCGGAATGCGGCGATATATTATAAGTTTCCCTCAATAGAGCCAGCGTCGAATCATTCGGGCTGAACGCAAACGCTGTTTCCATTTTCTGATAATAAGTTTGAGCCAGAGGGCGGCCCGAATACATCTCCCACGCCTTTATCGTTTCATCCCAGGAGTCGTCGGTGCCTTCAAGATTATAGCGACCTGCGATAGCCAGCATCTTCGAATCGGGGCTGAAACGCAATCCGTGTAATCCACTGCCGAAAGGTATCTCGTGAAGCAGACGGACTCCCGGAGTCGTTATCGTATGAATCGCTTCCTCGCGGAGTTCGGGCGAGCTTTTGATGCGGGCCGCTTCTGCTATCAGTTTCATCGCTTCCGAACGCCGACCGGCGAGCCGCTCGGATCGCGCTCGCTCCCGTAGCGATTGCCACGTCCGCTCGCGCAACATCAGGGTCGCAACCGAAGCGACGAGGACGAGCACTACGGCAAGGGCTGCCGCAGATGGCCAGGGATTGCGACGAAGCCAGCGCCACGCGCGAACCGGAATCCTCACGGGCCGCGCCTTGATCGTTCGGTGATCGAGGAATCGGTCGAGATCGTCGGCCAGTTCTTGCGCGGAACTGTAACGACTGCCCGGCTCTTTCTCAAGACACTTCATGCAGATGGTCTCAAGATCCCGATCCAACTTAGGGTTCAAGAGACGCGGAGAGACAGGCTCTGAATTGAGGACCATCATCACAGTGTCGACGGGCGTCTCGCCCTGAAAGGGCGGACGGCCCGTCAGCATCTCGTACAATATCGCGCCGAGTGAATAGACATCGCTCGTCTTTCCCGGCTTGCCGCGCTTGTCTCCGGCCTGCTCGGGCGGCATGTAATTCGGCGTCCCTATCACAGCCCCTGTGTCCGTCAGCCCCGAATCGCTTTCGATGCTTTTGGCCAGTCCGAAATCGGTTATGCGCGGTTGATCGGACGCGTCGATCAGGATGTTGGCAGGCTTCAGGTCTCTGTGCAGAGTCCCCTGACCGTGCGCGAAGGCGACGGCTTCGGCGATGGTTTTGAGATAAGAAGCCGCTTTGTGCGAGGACAAGGGGCGGCCCGCGATCAACTCGGCGAGGTTCTTTCCCTCGACAAAATCCATCGAGAAATAATGTAACCCCTCGTGCTCGCCGACCTCGTGTATGGCGACTATGTTGGGATGTTGGAGATTGGCCGCCGCTTCGGCTTCGGTGAGAAAGCGCCTGATTTCGACCTCGGAAGCAAGTTCGCCCGGCCGCATCATCTTGACCGCCACTATGCGATTGAGGCTCAACTGCTTCGCCCTGTAAACGATGCCCATCCCCCCGCGCGCTATCTCTTCGAGCAGTTCGTAATCGCCAAAGTAGCGGACCCTTGTTCCCGGCGTCGGACCCGCGATTTCGGCTTCAGAGTCCTGCCCGTCCGTATCATTTGCGAAAGATCGCAGGCCGCTCGAAGTGGAATCAAGCGCAAGTTGCAGGAGGCAATTGGGACAGAGTCCCTCCGGGGCATCAAGGGGTGACTCGACTCCGCAACGAGGGCACAGGTGTGGTTCAGGCACGAGAAGACCTCCTTTCAGGAATTCGCTCTCACCGGTTTACAGAAGCAAAACCCGACGAAGGTTACAAGCTCGACGGAAGAAATTATGATTTGAGCGCGGAGAGGAGGTAACGGATTTCGTCGTCGATCTCTGCGGGATTTGCTACGGTCTTCGCTATCTCAGCCCGCAGCAATCGGCGAAAGCGCCGCCGCATTCTATGAACCGCCACCTTCACAGCGCCTTCGCTCATCTCTAATTCGGCGGCCGCCTGTTTGTAAGAGTCCCGGCTTTCGGCTCCCGTGAGAAAGTCTTTAAGCCGGTCGAAGAGCGCCGCCTTTCCCGCACCGGCGAATTCTTCTTTCAACAAAGCGAGCACCTGATCGAGCAGAGTCGTGGCCCATCGCCTCTCGAAAAGTTTCTCAGGCGTCAGCTTATCGGCCGGGTCCAGGCTGTAGAGGTCTTCAGCCGTGTCGAGAGGTATGAATTTTATACCGCCGCCGCGTTTCTGCGCGCGCTCGCGGTCCCATTCGTTCGCCAGAAAATGGTTGAGCGACGCAAGCAGAAAGGAGCGGAACTTGCCCCGCTCGCGGTCTACGTCCTGAAGATAATTTTTTTCGAGCAAGCGAGCGAAGAACCCCTGAGTCATATCCTGGGCTTCGGGCATCTGGTATCCTTTCCTCCTGACGTAGGCATAGAGCGGATACCAGTAGGTGGCGCACAGAGCGGCCAGGGCTTTTTCGGATTCCGGCGTGGCTTCCCGTCCGGCGGCCAGAATCAGGCTCCAATGAGTAGTGGCAAAGCGCCTGACCTGAGCGTGGGCCTGCTCGCCATTTGAGAAAGAGCTTGACATGGTATTCTCCAAAAATGCCGGGACCGTCCGCGCCGCGCTATGGATTTGAAGAAGGCCGGGCGTTCACAGAGTTGCGAATGCTCCGTCGAGAGCCGTTATCAATTCGTCGACGTTCGCCTTCGTCGCTATGAGCGGCGGACCCAGGCGAATCACGTTGCCGTAGAGTCCGCCCTTGCCTATCAACACGCCTCGCTTGCGCGTTTCTTCGAATACGCGGAGCACCGATTGCGGGTCCGGCTCTTTCGTCTCGCGGTCCTTGACGCACTCTATCGCCTGCATGAGTCCCATGCCGCGCACGTCGCCTATCACTGTGTATCTCTCTTTCAACTCCTCAAGCTTTTCGCGCAGATAATCTCCCGTGATGCGCGCATTGCTCGGCAGGTCGTTTTCTTCTATCACGCGAATGGTCGCAAGGGCCGCCGCGCAGGTGACGGGGTTTCCGCCGAAGGTCGAAAAAGTGAGCGAGGGGTATTTGTCCGCGACTTCCGGTATCGCAGTCGTGCAACCAATCGGCGAGCCGTTGGCCATGCCCTTTGCGAAGGTCATCATTTCAGGCTCGACCTCCCAGTGCTCTATGCCGCACCAGCGGTCTCCCGTGCGCCCCCAGCCGGTCTGCACTTCGTCACAGATGAATATCCCGCCGTAACGGCGAACGATCTCGATCACGACTTTGAAGTAATCTTTCGGAGGTGTTATATAACCGCCCACTCCCATTATAGGTTCCGCTATGAAGGCCGCCACACGCCCCGTAGTCGCCGTCTGAATCAGTTCTTCAACGTCGCGCGCGCACTCAAGGGCGCACGTTTCGGGTTTGAGATTGAACGGGCAGCGATAGCAATAAGGCGCGTGGGCGTGGACTATGCCGGGGACGATCGAAGACCCATGTTTCCAGGGCGCGTGTCCCGTCGCGGTCATATTCATAACCGAGCGCCCGTGATAAGCGTGACGGAGGGCGATGATTTCAGTATTGCCTGTGCATAAGCGAGCCAAAACCATTGCTGTTTCGTCGGCCTCGGTGCCGCTGTTTGTAAAGAAGCTCTTCTTCAAATTGCCCGGCGTGATGGAGGCCATCTTTTCTGCAAGCTCCGCCTGCGGCTGATTTATATAAAGCGTGGAGGTGTGAGCTACGCGCGCGACCTGCGAGCTTATGGCCTCGACCACTTCGGGCCGCGCATGTCCTACAGAGGTTGTGAGCACGCCGCCGAAACAATCCAGATAGCGCGTGCCTTCCGTGTCCCAAACATACATCCCCTCGCCGTGAGAGAGCGCCAGAGGATGCTCGTAATATGTGCCGACGCAGGGCCAGATGAACTCTTTTTGTTTGGCTATAAGGTCGTCGGTTGAAGATTGCTTCGTCACGTTTTGAGCGGTCATTATGAACCTCCGTCAGTACCCCGACCGTAAGGGAGGGGATATTTCAGCGTAAAAGAACCTGACCATTAAACACCAGCCGCGTCAGGGCGTCAATCTTGCGATGAGCAACGGGGGCACGAGATGGTATTGCTTTCTTTTGGGATACTGAATTATGGAATCTATCCCTTTCGACCTCTTCCTTACAACTTCGACTTCGTACACCCGCCGCCCTGCTTTCCCTTGAACATATTCGCGGCGATGGCGTAACCTTATTATCAACTATGGCTACTATCTATTGCGCAAACTGCGGCGCTGACATTGACGCGACGGCGAAGTTCTGCCGACGATGCGGGCAGGCGTCCAATCTGTCTGAAGCGACTACGCGAACGCTCGACGCTCCCTCCGAGTATGCGCCTCCGACCAGCTATATCAATCCCTCACCTACGGAGCCATCATACTTCATTCCGGGCGCGATGCTGCCTCAGCCCGTTCCCGCGACCAGAGGTCTGGATCAATCGGGCAAGAAGCGGACCCTGATGATCATAGCCGCAAGCCTCGTGGTCTTTTTGGTACTCTCTCTCGGCGTGCTCGCGTTCTTTATAACCAGGATCGAGCCGCCCGGCCCTGGGCACGATGCTCCCCCTAGGGCCGGAGGCATATCGGAACCGATGGAGCCGCCGGGACCGCCGCCGCCACCGCCGCCGCCGCGACCTGGCGGCGCGAGTTCGATAAGCCGCTCTCTGAAATATCCGGGCGCTGAAACTATTATGGATGTTACGCGCGGCGGAGAAGGGAGCGTTCTTCAATTGGTGACGAGGGACTCTATCGATAAAGTGGTCGATTGGTACGTAGAAAAACTCAACCCGAGAAAACATATCAAGCTGCCGGGCGGGAACGCAGTATTACAGGCGGGCGACATCAATGTAGTCATAACCGGTTCGGAAGAAGGAACCAGCATCATTCTAAAGCAGGGCGCTGATCGCTGATAGCAGTCGCCACTCCATAGAAATATTCCTGCTGATTCGCAATACCCTTATGAAGAGCAACGGGCATCCCTCTCACTTCGAGGGCTGAGGCAGCAATTCAGCATTGGGCTGACCCCTGTGACAGGTCCAGCAACTGACTTTGTTCTTCTTGTCGAAATATTTTTCGAGTATTTCGTCCTGCATCTGGAAGTGTTTGCGCGCGGTCAGTTTTGCCGGTTTGTCATTCTTTTCCCACTCATCCTTCACGTGGCAATAGGCGCAATCGACTCCTATCAAACCGGTGAGCGCAATCATCGCTCCCGGAAGTCTTGAGGCGGCTATTCCCTTGAAGGTCTCGATGTCGCGGAATACTTTTTCAGCGGGTTCGTTCTCCCGCCCGGCGATCTTCTTCCGTATTTCGGCGATTGCCTCGTCCTGCCAGTCAGGCTTGTCTTTCTGCTGCGTTGTTTCGACTTCATTCAATGAAGTAATCATGGATGAAGCAACAGCGGACTCTTTTGCATTTCGGTCCGCGCCGGTCGTTACCCTGTGCGCTTTCATAAGGACGAACGCCAACACAAACACGGCGCACATAATCGCGCGCCCGAATCGTAATTCAACCATAGAGCATCCCTCACATTTCAGTTTGGTGAAGCGTACCTGAAGGTTTCAATCGCACAATTGCCGATACAGGGCCGGTCCCGCTCCCGGTCTATTTCTTAGGCGGCGCATTGGGATTGGGCTGTCCCCTGTGACAGGTTGCGCAATTGACGAATGCGTTCGGCCTCTCTTTCACAGCCTGTTTCAACTCGTCGTTGACCTTGCGCATGAAGTTCCACATATTGCGCGCGATCTGCTTGGTCTCTTTGTCCTCTTTCTCCCACTCGCCTTCGACGTGGCAGTGAGTGCAATCGACCCCCAGACCTCGATTGAACGCCACATCCATGATGTTCAACATGCGCCCCGCCGGAATGCCTTTGAGCAACTGAATGTTTTTGAAGACCTTTTCGGCAGGCTCACTCTCTCGCCCGGCAATCTTCTTCCTCATCTCGACTAGATACCGGTTAGGTTCCTGCGACTGAGCGGCGGCCTGCATTTCACCCTTTGCCGAAGATGTCGCCCACGCGATCATCAACACCAAAAGCGCCGTCGTTGCGCTTATTCGGCGCGCGATAGATCTTTCGGACATGAATGCTCTCCCCCTTTCCTGCTCCCTCTGAAAATAAGAATCGCCATTCACCACAAAACCGCTATCTTCAAGCAGGCGCATGGCGATTTTGTAGAGAACATTTTCAAATATACAATCGTCGGGTTGAAAAGTGATGTGCCGGAAGTCATACCCGGAGGTCACGTTTTCGATATGACCTCAGAAGACAACAGTCGCTTGACTTTTCAATTGCCATTAAGTCAACATCGTCGCGCCGGATTTGAAGCCATCGTAAGAGCCGTTTATCCGGTAATCGGAAAATCCTGAGCCGATGAAACCGGTTGTGTCAGAGGTCCGACAAGCTGCCAGATTGTCGGACGTTTTCCCAGGAGGCAATCAATTATGAATTTCGAGTTTTCCCCGAAGGTGAAAGACCTTCAGAAGCATTTGCAAGCCTTCTACGATGAGCACATATACCCGAACGAGCGCACATATCACGAACAGGTCGCTTCGGGAGACCGATGGCAACCCGTGCCTATCATAGAAGAACTGAAACCGAAAGCGAGGGCCGCCGATCTCTGGAATCTCTTTTTGCCTGAGAGCGAATACGGGGCCGGCCTGACGAACCTCGAATACGCGCCGCTGTGCGAGATCATGGGGCGTGTCGCATGGTCGCCGGAGGTCTTCAATTGTTCGGCCCCCGATACGGGCAACATGGAGGTGCTGGCCCGATACGGCAGCGCCGAGCAGAAGAAGCAATGGCTAGAGCCGCTGCTCGAAGGCGAGATTCGTTCCTGCTTCGCCATGACCGAGCCTGACGTCGCCTCTTCGGATGCCACGAACATTCAGGCCAGCATAGTTCGTGAAGGCGATGAATACGTCCTCAACGGCCGCAAGTGGTGGACATCGGGCGCGGGCGATCCGCGTTGCAAGATTGCCATCTTCATGGGCAAGACCGACCCCTCTGCGCCAAAGCACAAACAGCAATCGATGATACTCGTGCCTATGGATGCGAAGGGCGTCCAGATAGAGCGAATGCTGACGGTATTCGGCTATACGGACGCGCCGCACGGTCACGGCGAAGTCAACTTCGAGAACGTCCGCGTGCCTGTTGAGAACTGTCTTTTGGGCGAAGGCCGAGGGTTCGAGATAGCTCAGGGCCGACTCGGGCCGGGTCGCATACATCATTGCATGCGTTTGATAGGCGTGGCCGAGCGCGCCCTTGAGAGCATGTGCAAGCGCGTGAAATCGCGCGTCGCTTTCGGCAAGCCTCTGGCCGAGCAGGGGACCATACGGGCCGACATAGCCGAGTCGCGCATCGAAATAGAGCAAGCGCGATTACTGGTATTGAAGGCCGCTCACATGATGGACACGGTAGGCAACAAAGTGGCCCGCTCCGAGATAGCCATGATAAAAGTCGTGGCCCCGAATGTGGCTCTGAGGGTGTTGGACCGCGCGATACAGGCGCATGGCGGCGGCGGCGTATGTCAGGATTTCTTCCTCGCAAAGGCGTGGGCCGGCTCGCGCACCCTTCGCCTGGCCGACGGTCCCGACGAAGTACACCGCGAAGCCATCAGTCGGCTTGAGTTGAAAAAATACGACTGACAGCCGAACGAGAAGGGGGCGGGAAGATGGAGTTGCATGAAAAGGTCGTCGTTGTGACGGGAGGGGCCGACGGCATAGGGCGTGCGCTGTGCCGAAGGTTTGCGGCCGATGGCGCGCGTGGAGTGGTCGTCGCCGATATTGATTCGGAAGGGGCCGAGCGTGTAGCAGACGAAATAAATGGGCTGGCCGTTGCGACCGATGTGAGCATTGAGGCCGACGTGGTTCATCTGGTCGAGCGAGCGGAAGCCGCTTATGGACGGATCGATCTATTTTGTTCCAACGCGGGGATAGCAGGGCAGCAGGGCGGCGCTGAGGTGCCCGATGCCGAATGGCAGCGGATATGGGATGTGAACGTGATGGCGCACATCTATGCCGCGAGGGCCGTCTTGCCAGGTATGCTTGCGCGCGGCGCAGGGTATCTTTTGAATACGGCATCTGCTGCGGGCCTGCTCACTCAGATAGGGTCGGCCCCTTACTCGGTCACAAAGCACGCGGCCCTAGCCTTTGCCGAATGGCTCTCCGTAGCGCACACTGATGCGGGTATCAAAGTGTCGTGTTTGTGTCCTCAAGGGGTTCGCACGAAGATGCTGCTCGGCGAAGACGGAACGGGCGAAAACTTTCTCGTCGAAGGGTCGCTCTCTCCCGAAGAGATCGCCGAAGCGGTGGTCGCGGGATTAGCCGAAGAACGATTCCTTATACTGCCTCACCCGGAGGTTGCGGAATACTTTCGGCGCAAGGCCGCGGATTACGACCGATGGCTGAAAGGCATGCGCCGCCTACAGGCCCGCGTTGGGTTCGGAGAGGTAAAGGCCGAGGGGCGTTTGAAAGGATGAAGGTTTTCAGAAAGGATGAAGGATGAGGGATGAAGGATGAACCGAATACTTCGCTCTGTAGAGGGCATAAAGATCCCTTTTTCTTCTGCGCCTTTTGCCTTCATTCAACCACAGATAACACGGATAGCCGAAGAATTTATCTGAGAAATGCTGATAGCTGATGGCTGACGGCTGAGGAATGATGATGAAAAGGGCTGCTTCAATCTTCTTGCTGCTGTTGATTGCGCCCGCACTCTTCGGTGCGCAGTCGCCCGATTACGACTTGATAATAAGAGGCGGGCGAATCATCGACGGCGCGGGCAATCCCTGGTACAGGGCCGACCTTGCGATACGCGGCGACCGTATAGCGGCCATAGGCGAACTCGCGGGCGCACGGGCGCGCCGCGTTATAGATGCGAAGGGGATGATAGTCGCGCCCGGATTCATAGATATTCACACGCACGCGCGGCGCGGCATCTTCGAAGTCCCGACGGCGGAAAACTACGTGCGGCAGGGCGTGACTACTGTGATCGAAGGAAACGACGGCAACTCGCCTCTGCCGCTCAAACCTTTCTTTGAACGATTGGCTGCCTCGCGTATGTCGGTCAACTTCGGCTCCTTCGTCGGGCATGGGACGATTCGCGCTCAGATCATAGGGCGAGTCAATCGCAAAGCTACGCCTGACGAAATCGAAAAGATGAAAGAGCAGGTGCGGATTGCGATGGAGCAGGGCGCGCTAGGTTTGAGCACGGGGCTGTTTTACGTTCCCGGAAATTACGCGACGACAGAAGAGGTCATAGAGCTTGCGAAGGTGGCCGGGCGGATGGGCGGCATTCATATATCTCACATGCGCGACGAGGCGTCCGATATACTCAAAAGCGTGGCCGAAACAATCGCCATAGGCGAACAGGGAGGGCTGCCGACTCAGATCACTCATCACAAGATAATCGGGCGCAACAACTGGGGCCGGAGCGCGGAGACTCTTCGAATGATAGCCGAGGCCCGCGCGCGAGGCGTCGACGTGAGCCTTGATCAGTACCCTTACACCGCTTCGAGCACGGGGCTTGTGGCCCTCTTTCCGCAGTGGGCGCAGGAAGGAGGACAGGCGGAGATCATAAAGCGTTTGTCGGATCCCATCATTCGCGCTCGATTGAAAGCAGAGATTGTCGAGAACATAAAACTTGATCGCGGCGGCGGCGACCCTAAAAACGTCTTCATCGCAAGGTGCGCGTGGGACGAGAGCCTTGAGGGAAAGAACCTCGCCGAAATCACTCGCAAATTCGGACGTTCCGACTCGATAGAAGATGCCGCGGAAACGGCTATGGAGATGATAGCCAGAGGCGGAGCGCAGGCCGTTTTTCATGCCATCAACGAAGAGGATGTGATTCGCATAATGAAAGACCCGCTGACTATGATCGGCTCGGACGGCGAGATTCCCCTCTTCAATCGCGGAGCGCCGCACCCGCGCAGCTACGGCACCTTTGCGCGAGTGCTCGGCCTTTACGTGCGCGAGAAGCGCGTGATTACGCTCGAAGAAGCGATTCGCAAAATGTCGTCCCTGCCCGCGCAGCGCCTCGGGCTCAGCGACCGGGGATTGCTCAGGCCCGATATGAAGGCCGATTTGAGTATCTTCGACCCCGACCGTGTGCGCGACCTTGCGACCTTCGAGCGCCCGCATCAATACGCCGAAGGGTTCGGCTACGTGATTGTCAACGGAACGGTTGTCTTCGAAGAGGGCAAGATGACCGAGGCACGCCCCGGTCGCATATTACTCGGCCCGGCTGCGCGGCGATAAATGGAGGCAGGGAGCAGGGGAGCAGGGGAGCAAGGGAGCAGAGGAGCAGGGGAGCAGGGGAGATATAGAGGCAGTGAAGCCAGAATCCGATCACTCCAGCACCCCTGCACCTCTGCATGTTTTCACGCATCACGGCTGATAGCTGATAGCTGATGGCTGATAGCTGATATTTGCGGAGCCGGTCAAGGTGCGAAAAAATTGCATTTTTTTTCTATCCTTCTGCGTAATTTGTTTTTATAGAGCGGTTTTTCAACATACTCAGGGATGGGGCTTATGTTGGTCCTGTCCCTATTGTTTCATATATGTTGCACCGAAACCGCATCAGGTTGGGGCAATGCCTCCGAATTATCGGAGATGCATTGAGGAGTTGGGCGATGGCTTCGAATCAGAGAGGCAGGTCGAGTTTCTGGATAAAAGGTCTCGTACCGGGAGTCCTGATTTCACTGGGCCTTTTGCACAGCATCGTGGGCTTTTCAGCAGGATGGAAGGTTATAGTCGACATAGCAGGGTCGAGATTCTGGAATACCATCCATACTTCCGATGTCCCCTTAAGCCGCCCGCTACTGCTCTGGTTTCTCGTGTCGGGTTTTATGTTGATCATTTTGGGACATCTCGCATTCTGGGTTGAACGCCGCATCCGGCGGCCGCTTCCGGCCTTTTTCGGTCTGGAACTTCTGGCGTTCTCGATTGTAGTCGGTGTTGTGAGCGGCGGTGGACTGCCCTCAGTGTTGTTTGCCGGGGCGGCTATATACGTCATCGTGGTCGCAAGGAAGGGTATGAAGCACACGGCGAAGGAGGATGAGGCAACTTGAAGTAGAGTTTCATGCTCGGATCAGAAGACAGTTGTACATATATGTTCGATTCAGCGGCAAAGAGGGATGTCGAAACCGATGAAAGATTTCTGAAATCTTTCGCGATTATCGCCATGCGACTGCTTGGCCCTTTACTTGTGCTCACTATTCTAGCAACCGCTTCGGCCTACGCGCAGGATGCGAAACTCAAGCTCGACCATCTCGACAAGCTTGCCGAAAAAGCGGACCAATCTATAGACATCAACCTCGACGGCGTGACGCTCTCGCTTGCGGAGAAGGCCCTTTCGAGCACGCGGTCGCCGGAAGAGGCGGTCATCAAAGAGCTTGTCAAACAACTCAAGGGGATATACGTGAAGCGGTTCGAGTTCGAGCAGGAGGGCCAGTACGCGGAGGCAGATATCGCCCCTCTGCGCGAGCAACTGAGCGCCCCCGCCTGGTCGCGTATAGTAGGCGTCCGAAGCAAGCGGAAGGGCGAAAACATAGAGGTCTATGCGATGGCCGAAGGCGAGAAGATGATAGGCCTTGCCGTCATCGCCATCGAGCCGAAAGAGCTGACCATAGTACACATAGTCGGGCCTGTAGACCTTGAGAAACTGATCGAAGTGGCGAGGTATTTCGGCATGCCGGGGCTTGAATTCGAGAAGCCCAAAAACCGGGAAAGGGGTAAAGAGCCATGACCACAGGAAAGAGATTCTTCTGTCAACTATTGATCGCGGCAGTCTTGCTGTTTGCGGCGCACGCGACGGCCCTTGCGGCGGACGATTTCGGCATGATAGTCAAGAACATTGAATCGCGCTACAACGCCAAGCGCAAAAAGATTCCTTTCCTCGGGGTCGCGGGATTTCTGGTAAAGATAGTCAGGCCCGCAGGGGTCAAGAGTTTCAAGTTCGCGCTCTTCGAGAACCACGACTTCGCGCCCGGCCCGCAAGACGCTGAATTCGAACAGGCCGTCCGCAAATCTCTGAATCGCAAATGGCAGCCGATGTTGCAGTCGCGGTCTCGACTCGAAGGCAATCGCACTTATATATACTCACAGCCTTCGGGCAAGGACATAAAACTGTTGAGCGTGACCTTTACGCGGCAACAGGCCATAGTGGTCGAAGCGAAAGTCAACCCGGAATCCCTGATGAAATTCATGGATCAGCCTGAGATAATGGGCTTCTCGCTGTCGGGTGTTATGGGCAACGGCCCACGCTTGGCCGACCTGGGAAACACAGGCGGCAGCATCAACAGGGGTAGCAGTAACAGAAGAAGGGGCGAACCTGACGCGCATTCGCTCGAAAGCCTGCGAGACGAAAACTATGAAATGCCCGACAGCCCCACCAGGTCCAAACCCACGCTCGGCACCGGGTCTAAAGATGAGACCGGAGAAGCGCGGCCCGCCGCGGGCGTCGAGCAGCCCGGCTCTTCGGCCCGCGCACGTGCTGAAGAAGGCGTTTTAAAACTCGAAGCGCGCCTCGTCAATATCAATGTGAGAGCGACCGACAGGGCGGGCAATCCGCTGGGGGATCTCAGGAAAGAGGACTTCACTATCTTCGAGGACGGAGTGCGCCAGGACATATTCTCTTTCGAGCCGGTCGATTCGCCTATAAGCCTGGTCTTGCTTCTCGATTTGAGCGGCAGCACGATAAACAAGAGAAAGGTGATGGCCGAGGCCGCCAAAAAATTCGTCGATTCGCTCGGACGCGAGGACCGCATCGCCATTGCGGCCTTCACAAGGGACTTCGTGGTGGTGTCGGATTTCACCTCAGACCGCCGTTTGCTCAAACAGAGGCTCGATAAGATCGACGACATTCAGGGAGGCACAGCCTTTTACGACGCGATGTGGCAGACGCTCGATATGCTCGACCGCGTCGAAGAAGCGCGCAAGGCGATAGTGGTCCTTACCGATGGCCTCGATAACTCGATCTCAAGCCCCAGGGGTTTGGGCACCCGACATACCTTCGATGAGTTGCTCGCGCGCGCCGAAGAGCAGGACGCAACCATCTATCCCATTCGCACCGGTAACGAAAGCGGACTTGTAAAGATCATCGACGATATAGCAAATGACAGGAAGTCACTCAAAATGAACAAGCAGGTCCAGGGCCGGATCAAAGAGGCGTTAAACCGGCCTTATGAAGTAGCCCGAGAGCAACTCGATGCGCTGGCCGAACAGACAGGAGGCAAGGTCTTCGAGGCGGCAAGCGAAGACGACCTCGACGGAGTTTACGAGCAGGTTGCCCGCGAGTTGCGTCTGCTCTACGGCCTCTCTTACGCGCCCAGGAATACAGACAACGACGGGCGGTTTCGCAAAATCAGCGTCGAGATAAATCGCGAGGGCGCGGTCGTCAAATCGAGGCGCGGCTATTATGCCAGGTGAAGTTTGAAAATGAACGACTCAGCAGCGCAGTATCATGGCTCTTAAATCTTCTGTCCTTTATCGAACAAGGAATTGACAGTTCTACAGTTGAATGATAGAACTGATCCGTATTTAGCAGTTCCTCCGCTTCCGGGTTCTATCACTTGTGTCGGAGTGCGGATAACCATAGGGATAGTATTGCCAATATCAGCGTCTGATCTCATAATAATTGAATAATTTATGGAAGATGCAGATAAGACAAAGCAAGACCTCGATATTTCGCAGCTTGCGCTAGATGTATGCACTTTTGAAGTTCGCTATCCTACTGCCTATTTATTGTGGGATAAACATGGCGCTATTTGGACAGAGGCCAGTAAAAAATGGCCTGACCTGCAAGCGCAAGACGCACAACCCCAGGCTTCAGTCTTTAAGCTTGACAAGTTTCAATTAAGCGTCCAATTAGACAGGGCATTTGTAGCATCGAGCAGGCCCCAATCATCGCTTGAGGATTCCAAGGATATTATGGCGAAGTTTATAGAAATCGTAACGCAAGAGTTGAAGATTGCCAGTTATAATCGTGTTGCGTTGAGAACCGTTTATTTCAAGGAATTCGCTAGATACGAGGATGCGATGAATGCACTCATGTCCACAGGAATGATAAGGATACCAGGAGAACGATTCTTTGGAATTGAAAAGGGAAAACCATTACAAGCGCATTACGTTTTAACCTGGGAAGGTGAAGCAACAGCGGCTACTGTACGAATACAGGTACTGGGTCGGAAGCTCAATGTTAATATTCCGCCCCAACTAGCCCACATCGAGCAACTAAAATCGCTTGACAAAGAAACTCCTCGATTTGTATTCGATGTTGATTATTATACGAAAAAGCCGGTCGCTATTGGGCAATTGAGCTCCAGCGAGTGGATAAGCCAAACCCTACATCTCATAAATCGAGACTCTAAATTATTTCTAAGGAGTCATTCATGACGCTATGCGTCGCCCTGAAACCATGAAAACGGCTGCGCCGGATAAGAAAGAAACCTTTAAGTCCGACAATCTGCTAGATTGTCGCCCGCTTCGCTAATCGTGCAACCGACAGCCCTCGACAAGCTGGCAGCTTGTCGGACATTTTCTAAGGAGCAAGTAATGGCAAGTGTCATTAAATTTCCCAAGTTGGATGAAAGCAATACGGTATTTGAAAGTGATGCTGAACTCCGTATTACGGAATCATCAGTGATAAATGATATAGGAGTGCCCGATATAGGGGATTACTTGGATTCGCAGACCGGTGAGATTGCAAAATATTATGGTAATTCGCATCTTGTTAAAGGTGAGCCCAAAAAAAACCTTTCGGGGCAAATCAGCATTGACGATTTATACCCGGCTCGCCAAGCCATTTCGCCTGAGCTTTCTACAGCGCTTCACTTGCTAAATGAAGGTATCGCCAATGTGGAAGAAGCTTTGTCCGCATTGGAAGCGAGGAATGATATTGGCGCTGATGCTGCTATTCAGAGACTACAGGCATTGCTTCCAGAATTGTTCTGCTGTAGGCAATTGAGCGATAGTTTTGGGGCGATTATAGTGGCAACGTTTCACGCACTACGAAATTCAAGCGGACAGCCGTTAAAAAAACGCCAGATGGTTGCACTCGGTAAAATCCTCCGAAGCATAAGAGACGAACCTTTCATGAGTTATGACAAGGCAGTTGACGAGATTATAGAACTGGAAAACGTCGGCTTCGTAGTAGAGCCGAAGGAATTCGAATATCTTGCAGATTTGTTAGATGAGTAAAGCCTACGTTGATACGACCGTTTTAACGGACGCACTTCTTAAACCAGGCTCGCAAGGGCAAGCTGCCAGAGATGCCTTGCGTAGGTATGAAACCACCGAATTGCCTGTTTACGCCATTAAGGAATTCAAAGCGGGACCGCTTCGGACTTTCGGTTGGATGCATGACAAACTTGCTCTTCTGAAATCATTCACCAAAGCTCTAGAAGCCCTTCAGAGAATGTCTTTGACCCCCAGACGCTACACAACAGCCACCGCTATCGAAGCGTTGACCACAGCAGCCTCTTCCATAGGACGAACGACCAATGAAGAGTTGAGCAGAAAGTATCCTCGGACAGCAAATGTAGATTCAATTCTGGCCGATGAATTCAGGCTGGCAATAAAAACCGCTGTCTTTAAAGCATGGAAGAAGAGAAGGCAAGTGACAACAGATGTCGTAAACCCTCTAACTTGTTACAAAGAAGTAGCGCCTTTTGAAAAACGCGGTCTGATCTGCCTTGACCCAATCAAGTGTGATGTGGTTGTTGAGTGCTGCATGGCACAAGAGTTAAGGAGCAGACGAAAGGATTTGGAGAAACTAAAAAAAATCCTGAGCGGGAAAGATGAAGACCAGCCATCAGGTAACAGAGAAAGACAACGCCGCTACCAGGTAATCAGGTCGCTCTTACGCAAGGGAGGAGAGCCAATGACAGACGAGATGTGTCGAAATATGGGAGACGCAATCTTTGCGCTGTTTGCACCGTCAGATGCGATTATTTTAACCACGAATCTAAAGGATCATGCACCTCTGGCTAAAGCTTTGGGAAAGACTGTCGAACATACGGTATTAGGCTGATATTATCCCAGCCTGACCGTACAGCTTCTGGGCTATTTACACGGCCTGTGAACCTGTCGGATGTAACCCCTCTGCTTGCCCGTCCGTAGTAGATCGATGTCAACCTCGCTTATAAGTTTCAAGTAGGATATTATTTCCTGGCCTCGACATCCGGGGCCGAAGAAAGAAATCTTTCGAGAAAGAAATCTTTCGAGAAAGAAATCTTTCGAGAAAGAAATCTTT
>JAKEHD010000823.1 GCA_022615215.1 Blastocatellia bacterium | reverse complement strand
AACGGCAGTTCCCAGGCCCCGCTGAACTGGAAGTTGTGCGGCCGGTCAATACTCAGTAGCCCACGGTTCAGGTGGATGGCCGCTTATTTCGTTCGCCACGACGAGCAGAGGCTTCCCCGTGGGGCTGTCGCTCGCTCGAATAAAGATCAAACCTTCGGGTCCGAGGTCGCCCGCCGTGCCCGCTTCGGGGTCGCCTGAGAAATCGCGATTGTTGACGTACTCGATGAAACGCGGATTGAACGGATTGCTGATGTCGTAGAGTTAGTCGATGAATAGAAAACTATCTCATCAACTTTCAGAGCCTGGGGGACTCTACACTCCCCAGAGTTTCCAAAGTGCGTGCGAGAACATTCATTGCGCCAATCGTGTCAGCATCGCCTGTGCGAGCGCAGTGCGTACAACGAAAGTTCTCTCCTTTTCTGTTTTCCTTATCGCACCATCCGCAGTCGGGACATTCCTGCGAAGTGTAAGCGGCTGGAACAGCTACAAACAAAACACGGTTTTGCTCTGCCTTTTGTCCGGCTCGCTCAAGAACTCGGCGATATGTCCATGGCGCGATTGCTTTACGAAACTTCTTTCCTCGCCCTTTCTTCTTACCTCGTTTCATATCGTGCAGGGCTTCTACGCCAAGCGCGTATATGAAAGCCCAGGGCAATTGATTGAGGCATCTATTGATAAAGTTCTCTCTTTCTCTGAAAGCTCGCTGCCTGCCTTTGCTTCCCGGCTTGCGGCGATTGATCTTATCTCGTATCTTTTTGAACTCCTTGCCGTAATGGTTCCCTTCAGAATCGCTGATGAGTTTGTTGACTCCAATATCAATAGCCAATACTCGTCCTTCTCTTTTGAAAGGCAAATCAGGCAATTCGACCCAAAGAATGATACCGTTCTCCGAAAGCGCACAACCTTGAACGAGGACTGCTCCCGGCTGCGAAAGCAATTTATTGAGGTGGGTAGTTCGTCGGGTTGGAATTATGATCTTATGCCCGATGTTCAGGCAGGAAAGTCTGATGACCAAATCAAAAGAGGCTCGCCCTTCTTCGATAGAAACGAACTTGGCATCAAGCACAGCCGAGCCTTTGAATATAGGCTGTGAAGGCTCTCGACCAAGGGCTTGGGCGGATTTTCGAGTGCTATTTACGATTTCAATAGCTTGTTTAAGGGCTTGACTTTTGTATCTTTCGCTCAGGCGGGTATGTTCGAGTTTGGCGAGGGTTTCTTTATTAAGACTTCCTCCCTCATTCCAGAGAATGCGAATGTAAAAATTGACGGCAGCGCGGTAGGCTTCAAGCAGCGCGGCAATGTGCTTGCGTTTGAGATTGGTTGCGAATTTGAGGGTTACTCGACTTGCTCTTCGCATATCAGCCTTTTAATACCTTTCGTCTTTCGCCGACCTCGGCGTAAGGCATATAAACAACAACAGATAGCTTCCGTAACGTCTGTTTTATACTATGTATTTCCATAAAACAAGTAAATTGTTGCAAGCCATCACGCCGCCTAAGCGTTCGAGCACTATGAATGCATAAGTGCAGCCGAAAAGCTCCGCGACGGCAAGTCCCTCAGGCTCAGGGCCCTTGTTGTCGCTCCGTGAGTCGAACGAGTCGTTGTCATCGTTATTCGCGTTGAAGTTCGCCGGGTCGAGTGCCGCTATTATCTGCTCGAACTGATCGCCGCTATCGAATACCAACTCTCCCGTCTCTCTGCGAATGGAAAAGGACCGCCCGCCGAAGAGATGAAGCTGATCGAAATCGCCGTCGTTATCTGTGTCGCCTGTGGCGGTAGTGACGGTCAGGCGTCCGATTTGAGCATTGGTCTTCAAGGCCGCCCCGTTCGGAAAGGCCGTCGGGTCAAGATTCAAACTGGATACGCGCGCCTCTTCAGCAAACCCATCATAGTCGCGCGCGTCGCCTTCGTTGGCGGTAATCAGATACAATACTTTTCAGGAGAGCGAGAGCGGCAGGCGTCTCAATCGAGCACGGAAACTTTGACCTCATCAAACCCTACATTCAAAACCCGGCGAGGATTGCTCGGCGCGCTTACAATAGACGTCACGCCGCTCCGAGCTTCGCGCGATTACCGTCTCCTGTTCACAGGGCAGTTCGTTTCAGGGTTCGGCTCCGCGATAAGCTATGTCGTGCTCCCCTGGCAGATGTATCAAATAACGAAGTCTTCGTTCGCCGTAGGAATGCTCGGCGTAGTGGAATTCATACCGATGTTACTGGCGGCCTTCGTCGGGGGCGCTCTGGCCGATTACATCGACCGTCGGCGGCTGATCTTCCTGTCTGAGTTCGGGCTTGCGCTCTGTTGCGGCATCCTGATTTTGAATTCGTTACGTGCAGCCCCGCAGGCGTGGGTGTTGTTTCTGGTTGCGGGATTGTTTGCCGCGCTCAACGGAATACACAGGCCCGCCCTTGAAGCTCTAACCCCGCGCCTCGTCGCCCCCGAGCAATTGCCCGCCGTCTCCGCGCTGAACAGTCTGCGTTTCAACTTCAACTTCATAATCGGCCCGGCGATAGCGGGTCTGATCGCCGCAAGCTTCGGGGCCGCTATCGCTTTCGCCATCGACGCCGTAACGTTCCTCGTTTCGATCATCACGATTCTGCTGATCAGGTCCATACCCGTCCCCATCGCCGCCGACCGCCCGAGTCTGCGCTCGGTCATCGAAGGGCTGAGATACGCGCGCAGCCGTCAGGAGTTATTGGGGACATATTTGATAGACATCAACGCGATGTTCTTCGGGATGCCGATGGCGCTCTTTCCCGCGATTGCCGAAAGCTTCGGCGGCGTATCGGTCGGCCTGTTTTATTCGATGCCCGCGGTCGGGTCGCTCGCAGCGACTCTCACTTCCGGGTGGACGGGACGCATTCAAAGACACGGCCTTGCAGTGACGATTGCGGCGGCGGTGTGGGGGCTTGCGATTATCGCTTTCGGAATGGCGAAGGGATTGTTTCCGGCTCTCTTTTTTCTTGCGCTTGCGGGCGCGGCCGACATGGTGAGCGGACTTTTTCGGATGACGATCTGGAATCAAACCATCCCCGACCACCTGAGAGGACGCCTCGCAGGCATAGAGATGATAAGCTACCTGACGGGCCCGTATTTAGGCAACGCGGAAGCGGGCCTTGTAGCGAGCATGTTCGGCTTGCGCGCATCGGTCGTTTCGGGCGGCGTAATGTGTGTCCTCGGTTCTGGGATATTGGCTCTATTGCTCCCTGCATTCATCAAGTACAACGGCCGCGAGGGCCTCGCGCGCAAGCAGGCCGAAGAGGAAGAGCGCGCCCGCAACGCAGGAACCCGGAAATGAATTCAAAAGCATCAGGGCGTTCGATCTTATTTCAGAAACTGCACCTCGAATCACGAATCACGCATTACGCATCACCGCATTAAATCTCATCTCAGAAACCGCACAGTGACCCGGAGGCCCACTACAAGCGCCGCGCTCGCTTCATCAAGATCGATCAATACCTCAAGCACGTCTCGGTCGCTCTTTTCCGCAGGGTCGCCCGTACGGACTTTTTTGCGTCCCATCTCGGAACCGATGCTTGTGACTCTTCCCCTCAGCTTCTGCCCTTCGAGAGCATCGCTTTGAATCATCGCTCGCTGCCCCGTGCGTATACGCCCCGTGTCCCGCTCGTCTACTTCCGCTCGAATCCGCAGGCTCGAAGTGTCGGCAAGGCTCAATATGGGCTGCGGTGTGAATGTGCTGAAGGTCTCGCCCGGCTTCATGAAAGTCTTCAACACCCTTCCCGAAATAGGCGCTCTCACAAAGGTCTTCCCCAATCGCTCGGTCACGTTGCGAACGCGCTCGTCTGCCGCGTGTACTTCCGCACGGGCGCGCTCAAGCTCTTCGGGCAGCGGAGGCGCATCGACCAGTTCTTTGTGCTTGATGGCCGCCCGCAGGCCCGCCTGGGCGACTTCGAGGTTCTTGCGCGCTTCGTCCCGCAGGTCTTCGGCTATGACTCCCTGACGGAATAATCGCTCCGTTCGGTCATAGCGCAATTGCGCCTGCTTCGCGGTGGCCTCGATCGCGTTCACTTCGGCTTCCGCCTGCTGGCGTTCTTCATCCCGGCTGCCGCGAATGAGCCGGGCGCGCGATTGTCTCGCGCTTTCTGCTGCCGCGCGGGCCGCGCCCAACTCAGCATTCAAATCCTGCCGGTCTATCACTGCAAGCACATCTCCCGCCCGAACCTGCTGGCCTTCGCGCACGCGAATCTCTGCAATGATCCCGTCCGCGCCCGCCCCTATATTGATCGCTTCGCTCGCGCCTTCAACGCGGCCGGGGCAGGCAAGCAGCGTCTCGCCTTCGCGTTCAGCCTTTACATCCTTGTCCGACTCCGATGAAGCGCCTGTTTTGTTCAATCGCATTCGTGACCACGAAGCGAACATCAGAACCGATATAATCAGTAAGATCAGCATGCTGAGGGCGAGTTTGTGTCTTTTTATTAGCGAGCGCATTTACTTACCTCCAGGTCTTCGATCACTCTGCCGTCCTGCATCTTCACGATGCGGCTTCCGAATTGTGCAATGCGAGGGTCGTGGCTGACGACGACGACCAGCCGCTTCTGCTCCTGGGCGATCTTCATCAACATCTCCGCTATCTGGCCGCCCGATCTGCTGTCGAGCGAAGCGGTCGGCTCGTCGGCAAGGATTATCGGCGGGTCGTTTACGAGCGCGCGGGCCAGGGCGACGCGCTGTTTCTCGCCGCCGCTCAATGCATCCGGTTTCAATCCCTGCTTTCCGGCAAGCCCGAAGGATTCGAGCGATTGAATCGCCGCCTTCTTTGCCTCGGCGCGCGGGCGGGCGGCTATCTCAAGAGCGATCATGACGTTCTCTAAAGCATTGAGCGATCGGAACAATCGAAACGCCTGAAATACATAGCCGATGCTCTTCTGCCTGAGCGCGCCTCTACTGTCCTCTGAAAGCCCTGTGACCATCTCGCCCATCACCGAGACCTTGCCCGCATCGGGCGTAAGCAGGCAGCCGAGCACGGAAAGCAGGGTCGTCTTTCCGCTTCCGGATGGTCCCATGACGAGCGCCATCTCTCCCGCGCGAAAGCTGAGAGTCACGCCGTCGAGGGCACGCACACGGCTCGCGCCCGCGCCATAGGAGACGCTTATGTTTTCCACCGCAATCGCAGAGTTATGCACGAAAGACCCTCGCCGGCTCTACTGAAAGAGCTTTTCTGATCGAAACTATCGATGCCAGACAACACATCAAAAGGCCCACGCCTATCATCATGACCGGAAGCCACCAGGGAGTGTATATCCACGAAATCATCTCCGTGATCGCGTCCGCGGCCGGAAAGACCGCAATCAATCCTGCGCACGAACCTATAACGCCGCTCACAAGAGCCTGAGTCAATACGACTCCGCGAATGTAACGGCGAGGCGCGCCGATGGCTTTGAGCGTGGCATACTCTTCGAGGTTTTCCATGGTCGTGGCGTAGATGTTCTGCGAAACGATTACGAGACCTACCAGCCAGGCGAGCAGCGCGGCCAGGAGCAACGCGCCGCCTGCGCCGGTCTTTATGACCCAGAAGAGTTGTGAACGCCTGGCGAACTCTTCGCGCGTCAGCACGTCCGCATCCGGGAGCCTGGCCGTCAATTCCCGCTGCACGGTCTTCACATCGTAGCCGTTTGCGACCTTGACTATGATATAGAAGGTTTCTTCCTGAGGGACGTCGAGATAGCGCGTCGCATCCGCGTAGCTCGTGAAGACGTAAGGAGCGCCGAAGAATGAGCCGAAGCCGTCGATTATCTCGACCGTCTTTGCGCGGCGTTGATTGACTTCAAGCGAAACGGGGACCGTGACCGATTCGAGTGAGAAGGCATTGCTCCGGTCGACGAGTATGGCATCGGGTATGGCTGCGGTCGTATTCGGATTGATATAAGGAATAGGGAATCGCGGGCCGACGCCCGATTCAGCGCCGACCAGAAGCACAAGCTGACTCATGCCTGACGGCTTCCGCCAGACGGCAAACCCGACCGCCATGCGGCTGGCCGATTCGACGCCCGGCACGCCCATCGATATTTCACGGAACCGTTTCGGCAGCGGCGTGGCGAATTCGAAGCACTGGACACCCCGCGCGACGATCCATATATCACCGTCCGTCGCGTTGATGCCACTGGCGGCGGCGCGAAGAAATCCTGTGAGCAGGCTGCCTTGAAATACCATCAGGAAGACGGCGAAGGCTATGCCGATGATTGTTACCGCGAAGCGCAAGCGGTCGTGACTCAGATTTCGCCAGGCAAGCCGCATGATTTTGCATTACCTCAAATCGAACAGAGACGCCGAAGAAAGAAATCTTTGGAAGAAAGAAATCTTTGGAAGAAAGAAATCTTT
>JAKEHD010000822.1 GCA_022615215.1 Blastocatellia bacterium | reverse complement strand
TTCCGGCTGAAGCCGGTACTCTGAACATCCTCTTCCTGCTTCCCTAATCATCTATAGGTCCAAATAGCACAAGTCGTGAAACTCTTTTTCATGACCGGAGATTGCTTCCGTTCGAAAAGCGAATAACCTGCCTGTTGGTAAGGGTAAAAGGCTTCTTAAGAGCGACGAGGGATTCCTATTTCTGTCACAACTTTTTACATCTTTTTTACGCGACGTGTAGCGACCTCGAATCGTTCTATCGATATAATTTTTGAGCAGGTTGTCTTTAGCACCTGAATATCGGCAGGCGATTCCGCCATGAAGACTTGGAATTTATATACATCAGAACGCGGGCGCCGATTATCTGAATCCGGGCTCAGGTGTCAGAGCCATCGCGATTCTGAATTCCATTCCGCCGCTTATGCGGCACTGATGTTTCCGTATCGCACAGGCGATCTGAAACCAGATTCGTCGCAAGGAGGACGTCAATCGTGAAAACAAACAGTGGAAATCTTCGACATCCGATGGGTCGAAGAGGGGTCATAAAGCGGACCCTGATCGGACTTCTGGTAATTATGTTATCGGCGAACGGAGTGTTCGCCATGCAGGAAATCAACGGGCAGATCAGAGGCACTGTGAAAGACGAGCAGGGAGCCGTCCTGGCCGGGGCCAGTGTGACGGCAACGCACCTGGCCACAAACACCGTCTATCGGGCCACTTCGTCCGGCGCAGGACTCTTTACCATGCCCAGCGTTCGACTCGGACGCTATAACGTCGTCCTGGAAGCGGCCAATTTCCGCCGCACCGTCATACAGGATGTCAACGTCGAAGTGGGCACAACAGCCACTTTGAATGTCACATTGCAGGTCGGCACGGTCCAGGAAGAGGTACAGGTGACGGCAGGCGAAACGCAAGAGGTCATCAACAGCAGCAATGCGGAGATAGGCGCGGTCGTAGACGAACGTCGCGTGCTCGAATTGCCCCTGAACGGACGCAACGCATCTCATCTGTTATTGATGCAGGCAGGGGTCTATTTCGAGCGCAACCCCGATGGGGAAGGCGATAAACTCATCATTCACGGCCAGCGGCACCGCTCGCTCAGCATTTCGCTCGACGGCGTAGACACACAGGACAACTACAATCGCGCTTCCTCAATCATGATAGACCAGCCGCTCATACAACTGACTGCCGAAAACGTCCAGGAATTCCAGGTGATAACCGGACTGGGCACAGCCGAATTCGGACGGGGCGGCGCTCATATCAACGCCGTCACGCGAGGCGGCGGCAACGAATTTCATGGAGCGGTCTCTCATTTTCATCGCAACACGATCTTCAATGCCAACGAGTTTTTCAACAACGCGGCCCAGCCCGGCGTCGAACGCCCGCCGCTCATCCGCAATCAGTTCGCCGCGCGCATAGGCGGCCCTATCTTCAAAGACAAGACGTTCTTCTTCGTCGGCTACGAGGGGATACGCGAATCGAGAGGCATCCCTGTCTTGCGCACGGTCTACACGGCAGAAGCTCGCCAGGGCATATTCCGCTACCTGGATAACATCGGCACGCTCGGAACTACTCCCGAAGCAGTGGCCGCAAATCCCGGCTTGATTCGGAGCGTGAACCTCTTCGCCTGCGGCGGAGCCGTAACCGGCATAGTCGGGCGCGATTGCGTAGACAGCCGTTTCAACAATGGTTTTCGCTCCACAGTAGACCCGACCGTCGCGCAGATCATGGCCCTTGTGCCGCTCCCGAACAACTTCGACGTGGGTGATGGTCTAAACACCGGCGGCTTCCGGTTCAATGCCAAATCGCTCACGGACCAGGACACTCCAAGCCTGCGCATCGATCACCGCTTCAACGAAGACCATGTATTTTATGGTTCTTTCAATTATCTGGACCGCAATATAGACGGCGACTTCATAAACGGACGGGAACCGCGCTTCCCGGATGTGGGGTCCATAGGCAGTCGCGTCACTCACTCGCGGGCCTTCAGCGGGACCTTCACCTCGACCTTCTCTCCCAAGTTTATCAATGAAGTTCGTTTCGGTCTCACATCGGGCGAGAACGCTTTTCTGGTCGTCGACCCGCTGGGGCAGCCCTTCACGCTCGATTTCAACAACATAACCGACCCCGTGCACCAGCCGGGCAACGGAGACGACGTGCGCACCATGCGCAACTATAACCTTCGCGACTCGATCAGTTGGATAAGGGGAAACCATCAGATCAAAGCGGGGGTCGAATTCCGCCAGAAATCCGTAAACACCTATAGTCTGGATGAAATCTTTCCCGACATAGATTTCAACGACGGAGACAACCCGCCGGGGTTTTCGGAGACCGATCTCAGGAGGCTCTCGACAGGTGGGGCAGTGACCGATATCGAAACCCCTGATTTCAATCGCGCCCGCGATATGATGAACGACTTCATGGGGGCCATAGGCCAGTTGGAACTGCGGTTCACCACTCCATCAGTCAACGGCCCGTTTGAGCCTGGTATAGAAGAGCGCCGAATCTATCGCAACCGCGAACTCGACCTCTTCTTCAACGACGTATGGAAGCTCCGGCCCAACCTCACCTTGAACCTCGGCTTGCGTTGGGAATATGCAAGCGTGCCTATAGAAACACAAGGGTTGAGCCTGTTGCCCGAGGGCGGCCAGGACGCTGTGTTCGGCATATCAGGCCCGTCGGGTCTCTTCAATCCCGGAACTTTTCAGGGCTCGGCCTGCGCAGAGCTGGGCGGGCTTCCCATGGCGCGAACCACCGCCAACGCGACGAATTTGATACTCAACTGTTCGACGAAGAACGTTCCTGCCGGAGCCAGAAACGGAATTCCATTCTGGGACAACGACCTCAACAACTTCGCTCCCATAGTAAGCGTAGCCTGGGACCCCTGGGGCAATGGTAAGACTTCGATTCGAGGGGGCTTCCGTCTCAGCTACTTCCAGGATGCTTTCTCGGTACTCGACGGCAATCTCGACGACAACGAGGGCCTGACCGTAGACCAGGACTGCGAGCCTGCGAATGGAAACTGCGTAACCAATCCCTTATTCTTGCGCCTGGGGATACCGACCAACTCAGCGCCCGCGTTCCAGGTTCCTGCGGTGAGGACCATTCTCAATAGCTCGACTATAGATTTTCGCACCTATGACGACCATCTCCTGACGCCTTACTATGAAGAGTACACGCTCGGAATATCGCGCGAGTTCTTCGACGACTGGGCCGTAGAGATTCGATATGTGGGCAATCGCGGCAGGAAGCTTCGCCGGGTCAAGGACTTCAACGAGCCTAACATCTTCGCAGTAGACTCGGTCACAGGCATGAGCTTCCTGGATTCGTTCATCCTCGCCCAACGAAATCTGACCTGCAATCGCGCGAGCGGCGCAGGCAACCGCTTCGATACGATGGCTTTTCCATGCAGCGTGACCAATCCCTTGATGGACGTGTTGATGGCAGGTGAACCGGCACGCATACGCTCGCTCTCGGCTCTCATTACAGCGCTGGATTTCAACTCGACGGGACAATTCGTCCATCGCCTGACCCAGGTTGACACCTCAGCCCCGGCAGCAGGCCAGAGCCGTATTCGCGGAGGCAGCTTCTGGGGAGCGGTGCTTGCCGGACGGTTGCCCGCCAACTTCTTCAGCGCCAACCCGTTCGTGGCCAGCGCGCGCGCGCTGGTCAATGACTCTTTTTCCAACTACAACGCCGTTGAGTTGGAAGTGCGCCGTCGCTTTTCGGGCGGACTGACCCTGCAAGTCAACTACAATTTCAGCCGCGCGCTTGCCGACTTCGACGGCGATGAAAACACTCTGCTCAACGAAGACCGCCTGACCATACGCGATACTCGCTACGAGTACGGCGATATAGTTCCCCGCCATCAGTTCAACGCCAACTGGATATACGAGCTTCCGCTCGGACCCAACAAGCTCTTTGGCAGTTCTGCGACGGGCGCTCTCAGGAGGATAATAGAAGGCTGGCAGATAGGCGGCATTGTGAACTGGCGGAGCGGGCGGCCTCTCTCTATAACTTCGGGAGTAGGCACCTTCACCCGCAACGCACTATCAGGCAGCAACAGCGTGGATGCGGTCGGCGCGGCCGGCGTCCGTGAGCTGCGCGAATTGACCGGCGCAGTCACAAAAGAGACCGGACCGGGTTCGAGCGGCGTTTTCTGGTTAGACCCGAAACTGGCCGGCACATTGCTTGTGATTCCGCAACCCGGACGCGCGGGCACTCTGCCGAGAACAGCCATCTTCGGGCCGCGCCGCTTTACGACCGATATCAACGTCTCCAAGCGAACCACCATTACTGAAACCACAAACATCGAGTTCCGATGGGAGGTATTCAACCTCTTCAACAACACGAACTTCGACGCGCCTGTGACCAACATCCAGAGCGTGAGCTTCGGCCAGATTTTCCGAACCGTCACAAATCCCCGGCTGATGCAGTTCGCGCTGAAGTTCAACTTCTAACCAAAGCCCGACCAATTTCATAGGGAGGTGAAAGGGCCTCCCTATGAAGATTTGCGCTCGCCTGGCGGTTCGTGGTATCGTGCGCCGCGCGAAGGATTGCGCCTTCTCGCAGTCTTCGGCGGCCGTCTGCCGAGGACGTAGAATCCATAAGCCTGACAGGAGATAAGCATGTTTCGGAGAATGATAGCCGTTCTGCTTCACATTTCACTCGTCCTACTGCTTGCGCCCGCCGCCCTCGCTCAACAGCAGGAGCGCGAAGAACCCGTGCAGAGGGAACTGCGCGAACTCAGAGAAAGACTGTCGTTTCTTGAAGCCTCGCTCGCCAAAGACATCGATAACCTCATGTGGTACGCCCGCATGGGCGACATTGCCGAAATAGATATAGTTCGATACGCAGGACCGCCGCCGCGCGTTATCCCCAACCCGACGGCCCAGGGGGCGGGCAATCCCGTGATTGTCACCGCCTATACTTTCTTTCCCAAAAAATTCCTGAACGCAGGAAAACTCCCCCTGATAGTGCTCGTGCATGGAGGCGTGCATGGCAATTTCGGCTCCGGTTCCGCGCATATAGTCCGCGAGCTTATGGAGCAGGGCTACGCCGTGATAGCGCCCGAATACCGGGGCAGTTCCGGCTACGGCCAGCGATATTGGCGATTGATAGATTACGGCGGACTGGAGATCGAAGACGTCTTCGCCGGAAAGCAGTGGATGGTTGAAAACCACCCGAACGTAGACCCCGCGCGTGTGGGCATAATGGGATGGAGTCACGGCGGGTTGATCACCTTGATGAACATATTCAATCACCCTCAGGATTACAAGGTGGCTTATGCGGGAGTGCCCGTGAGCGACCTTGTGGCTCGCATGGGATATAAGAGCGACCGCTATCGCGAGCTTTATTCGGTCCCTTATCACATAGGCAAGACGGCCGAAGAAAACGTAAACGAGTACCGGAAGCGTTCGCCCGCCTGGAACGCCGAAAAGTTGCAGACGCCGCTTTTGATTCACACCACGACGAACGATGAAGACGTGAACGTGCTGGAAGTCGAACACCTGATAAAGGCGCTCAAGGCGGCGGGCAAGAAATTCGAATACAAAATATATGACAATGCTCCCGGCGGCCATGCGTTCAACCGGCTCGACACGAAGCTTGCAAAAGAGTCGCGCGCGGAAATCTATCGCTTCCTGGCCGGGTATTTGAATCCGCCTGCGCCGGTCAAGTAAGCGCAAGCCGGGCGTCTTTCGATGGCCTGTTAAAGTAATTCTTAACGATGTCTTTCGGGATCGCCTGGTTCAAAGTGTGTTTAACGATCTGTTCCATATCATTTCGCGGTGCTCAATGGATCAGAGCGGAAGGTCTACGATACGATTAGCCCATTCTTCATGATCTGAAGCTGCCCATATCAACAACAGTTCTTCAATCGCTGTTCCCACGCTGATTTTTTGCGAAATGATAAAGACTCCGGGGCTGGTATTGCCGGTTATGAAATCGGCAAAATGGGTTGGCATCGTGCGACGGTCATGAGTGACGAGGGTGCGATTTTCCCGAGCTGCCAGCGCCAGGACTTTGTCATCAGCCAGATGGCGAAGTGCTGCTTCTTCCGCTGTTTGAAAATCAACCCCTGGCTCCCTTCTGACGATTCCTGCGACAATATCTTCGTTGAGGTCTGCATCAGCCTGCAAGCGAGGTTTCATTATTTGACGGTCTCGCGCTCTTTGCGTGCCTCTTCCAGGCGTTCAAATAATTCGGAATTGGCAGAGCGGGTTTCGGCGCGGCGCGCATCAGCTTGCGCTTCCAATTCGATTTCCGACTGCCTGAGATATGCGTCAATCTCCTGCTCGTGCGCCAGATAAAAGGTGATTGCTCCGTAAACTTCCTCTAAAGTGAGCAGGGGAAAAGATCGCTTTATGGACTCAGGCGAGGCACCCCGCCGAAAAGCGTAAACGATTGAATCAAGCGAAATGCGAGTCCCCTTGACCCAATACCCTTCATCACGTTTTTCTACATACACCTTATCCATTAATTTTCTCTTGCAGACGGCGGAAGAATTTTGTCGCAAACGACACGGCCATTCTATACTGCGCGCGGGGTAAAATGAAAGTATTTCCAGAGAGGAACGCATATTTGGAGTGCGCCGCCC
>JAKEHD010000821.1 GCA_022615215.1 Blastocatellia bacterium | reverse complement strand
TGGCTATTTCGTATCCGGTGACGGAAGGTGCAAAACAGGCAATTGCTCGATATCCTGCAATCGGCAAAGCTTTCTGTCTGCGCAATCCGTGTGTGTAGAGGGCTTCTGCCTTCCACTGTGGTTGGTCCTTTCATTTTTCGTCAAGCACTTCTCGCACCTTTCGCGCGAGCGATTCGGGCGCGAAAGGCTTTTGAATGAAGGCCATGTCGGTACTCAATACGCCGTGATGCAGGGTGGAATTATCCGTGTAGCCCGACATGTAAAGCACCTTCATCGCGGGGCGTAAATCCATCAATCGCTCGGCCAGGTCGCAACCGCTCATCTGCGGCATCACCACGTCGGTTATCATGAGGTCTATAGCCCCCTTGTGACATTCGCATATCTCTATGGCGTGATTTCCGCCTGCGGCTTCCAGCACCGAGTAGCCTTTCATCTTGAGCAGCTTGCAAACCAGGCCGCGAACCCCTGCATCGTCTTCCACGACGAGCACGGTCTCCGATCCGTTGAGAGACGCGGCCTCGACCGGCGAGTCGAGCGACAGGGCTGCTTCTTCGACAAGCGGCAGAAATATCTTGAAAACGGTGCCCTGCTGAGGTTCGCTGTAGACCCATACATAGCCGCCGCTCTGGCGGACTATGCCGTAGACGGTCGAAAGCCCAAGCCCCGTCCCTTTGCCCTGTTCCTTCGTGGTGAAGAAAGGCTCGAAGATACGCGATTGCGTCTCCTGATCCATCCCTATGCCCGTGTCGCTTATGGCCAGCATGACATAATTGCCAGGCTCGATGGCAACGCGCTTCTGCGCGTATTCGTCGCTCAGATAGACGTTCGCGGTTTCAATAGTGAGCTTGCCTCCTGCGGGCATGGCGTCGCGTGCGTTGATGGCCAGATTCAAAATGACCTGCTCCATCTGTCCGGGGTCGGTCTTCACCCTTCCGAGAGACGGGTCCAGAGCCGTGTGCAATTCGATGTCTTCGCCGATCAAACGGCCGAGCATCTTCTTCATATCCGAGACCACCGCGTTGAGGTCCAACACCTTCATTTGAATCATCTGCTTGCGGCTGAAGGCCAGGAGTTGACTCGTCAACGAGGAGGCGCGCCCGCCGGCCTTGACTATCTCTTCTATCTCCCTTCTGATAGTGTCGTCATCGGCCAATCGGCCCAGGGCGATCTGGCTGTAACCTATGATGGCCGTCAGCAGGTTGTTGAAATCATGCGCCACTCCGCCCGCAAGCCTTCCGATCGCTTCCATCTTTTGCGACTGTCGAAGCTGTAGTTCCAGATGTTTGCGCTCGGTGATGTCGCGCGCTATCGATTGGATTTCGACTACACGTCCGTGCCGTCTCATCAATCGCGCGCTGACCTCAAGCGCCACCCTGCGGCCGTCTTTGGTCATCACCTCCATCTCATAAGCGGTCGGCGTAAGAGAGAAATCCTTATCGCGCTCGGCCAGATCGCCTGCAATCATCATTCGCACGACGTTGAGGTATTCCGGCGCGACAAGATGGACCACGTTCAACCGGAGGGCCTCCTCGCTTGTGTAACCGAGTATCTGTGTACCCGCTTTGTTCAAGGAAGTGATATTCCCGGCCATGTCGCTCGTGTAGATGATGTCGTTAGCGTTTTCAAAAAGGTCGCGATAACGCTCTTCGCTCTGACGGAGCGCCTCCTCGGCCCGCTTGCGCTCTATGCTATAGCGTATGACTCTGGCCAGCATTCCGGGGCTCAATTGCTTCTTGACCAGGTAGTCTTGCGCCCCCAACTGTACGGCCCGCATTGCGAGCGACGAGTCGTCCAGCCCCGTCAAGACGACGACCGGAGTGCCGGGGAATCGCTCCTGCAAATGCGCGAATGTTTCAAGCCCCTGGCTGTCGGGCAGCCCCAGGTCCAGGAGCACCGCGTCGAAGCGGTCCTCATCGAGCCTGCGGAGCGCCTCGGCGAGACGTTCGGTATGAGCCAGTTCGAATTGGGCGGACGGAGCGGCCGCAAGGGCTTCTCTGAGCAGAAACACGTCAGTGGGGCTGTCCTCGACCAGTAAAACCTTGATCGCTTTGTCGTCCATTTTCATCCTGCTTCTCGTTTGTCCTACGCTTCGCGGCAGCGAATTCGCTTCCGTCCGTCGTCGGTTGTCGGGCAGCGAGTACGCTTCCGTCCGTCGTTGCTATAGCTCAAGACCCGCAGCTTGTGAACAATGGACGACGGACGACGGACAAAGGGTCGCACCCTATCTCTACTCCTCCGCAGGCAGTGTCACTATTGTGAACCAGAAGTGCTCGATCGAGTTGACTACCTCTGCGAACTGAGCAAACCCTACAGGTTTGGTTATGTAACAATTGGCGTGAAGGCCGTAGGACTTCACTATGTCCTCTTCGGCCTTCGACGTGGTCAACACGACTACAGGTATTATCTTCAACAAGTCATCGGCCTTGACCTCCGAGAGCACCTCTCGGCCGTCTTTTCGCGGCAGGTTCAAATCCAGCAAGATGATGTCGGGTCGGGGCGCGTCCTTGTATTCCTCTTTTTTATGCAGAAAAGACATGGCCTCGACGCCGTCTTCGACTACGTACAGATTTATGATCATTTTGGCCTGTTCGAGAGCTTCTCTGGTCATCAATACATCGGTGGGACTGTCTTCCACCATCAAGACTTCGAGCACTCTGCCGCTCACGAGGTTTGTACCGCTCGTAGTAAACACTTTATCCATCCTGTTGTTCCTCTCCACAGTTTCAATCGAAGGAAACGTTATGAAACGAAGCACGCTGTCTCATAAACGAATTCGGTGACACATAAGAAAAAGTTCAAGTACGGCGATCGTGGGGGTATTTTGATCTTTCCTACGGCTCCATAACTTTTCTGTTCTTGCATTATATACTAAATTTCCCGCATGGAGCTTCTAAAGGCCTTATATTATGTAAGCATTTTCAGTACCAGAATCGCCCCATCGCTGCGGCGCTTCGTCTCTTGAGGGGAGAAAATCTCCCCAAAACAGGATTTATCTTACAGCCGTAGCGATCGGCAACACTCGACGCAATCCTTGTTTTTCTCAAGCCCGACAGTGAAATATCTCATGCCGGGCCGGAAATTGTGATTGGCCGCCCTCGCCCCTTTACTAACAAACCTTTGTATATAGAACACTTATGATCGCATAAGATATGGCCTCGCCGGTATCAGCCATCAGCTATCAGCTATCAGTCGTCAGCCGTCAGCCGTCAGCCGTCAGCTTATAAACTGATGGCTGACGGCTGAGGACTGATGGCCGATAATTTAATGTGGAAATATGGGAGCAAATCTTTGAATGTTCCAGAAAGGAACATGGCGATATGCCTCTATGCCCCTTTTCGGGACAGGTTCGTGCGCATAAGAGAGGCGCTGAAATGGCCTGCGGAAGCAAGCTTCAATACAGACTTGCCAAAGACTCGACAGGCAAGGCGAACCTTTTGCCGGAAGCGCAAAATGAATGTATTGAGTGATCGAATAGATTCATTTTGTAAGGCAAAAGGCAAAAGTGAAGCGGAAGTTTTGCCTTTTCACTTTTTACTTTTTACCTGGAACATTGCGCTAAGAGAGCGTTTCTCGTTAGGATTGGAGGCGGCATGGAGAAGATGAAAAAAGAGGAAGCGAGCAACCCCGCCTTCACAATGCGCGAGCGCGAAGTTGCCTCGTCGTCGGGCAAGGCATGCATATCTTATCTCGCGTGCGAGCCTCTGGAGCGAGAAGGGTTCATCAATGCGTTCAGCACCAGGCTGGGCGGAGTGAGCCAGCTTCCCGAAAGTGCGCTCAACCTCGCTTACTTCAAGGGAGACCAGAAAGAGAACGTGGCCGAGAACCGCCGTCGCTTTCTCACGGCGATAGAGGCCCCTCAAGCCGAGATTATCACGGCCCGGCAGTCGCATTCGACCGAACGGTTCTCTGTCGAATTCAAAGAACAGGCACACGGGCCTCAACCCGAATGCGACGCGATGATCACGCGATTGACCGACGTGTTGCTGGCCATTCAGACCGCCGATTGTTTGCCTGTGCTTATAGCCGACACGAAGACACGCAGCGTGGCTGCGATTCACGCGGGGTGGCGCGGGACCGCCGGGCGCATAACCGAACGCACCATCGCCGACCTTATGCAAACGATGGGAGTCAATCCGCGCACCTCGATAGCCGCGCTAGGTCCTGCCGCCTGCGCACGCTGCTATGAAGTGGGCGAGGACGTGATCGAAAGATACCGCAAAGAGTTCGGCTACTGGAGCAAACTCTTTACGAACTTCAAAGAAGGAGGCAAGGCCCACCTCGACATTCGCGCCGCAAACGTTCAACAACTCGCCTTCTGCGGCTTCACCGAAGACCGCATACATGTCGCGCCTCATTGCACCATGCATCAGAACGATCTCTTCTTTTCTTACCGCCGTGAGGGCGGAGGGCAGCCCTCGAAGGTCGGACGATTGCTGTCGGTCATAGGCAGAGAGACCGCCGATAAGCGGTAGTGCGCTTTCTTTTGAGCGCGGAACGACGCGACGCTTTTATTTGAAATCTCCGGGCGATCATTTTTTCTTTTCTTGACGGGTGCCTGTAGCCGAAGTCAATTCGGCGCGCACCTCACCCCAGGACATATCGGCCGTAAAGAGCACCGGCAGGCGGCGGGAATCGTTCGTAATATAGAGGCGTATTTTGAATGAGTCATCGGTCTTTCGACCTTCTACAGTCTTCGCAGACACACGGACCACATTGTACTTGCCCGTCCGCGTCGTAAGCTTTTCGTTCGCTTCAGGCTCGACTTGCACCGTCATCAACTTGTCGTTGTCGAGCATGGTGAAGGTCTGCGCCTTGCCCTGAGTCAGATCGATTGCGCGAAGGGCATAAAGCAGCGCGGCCACATCGTAAGTATCGGGCGGTATCTCTATTTTGCGGCCGTCCGTCAGATGTGCGACGTGTCGCTTTTGATTCATGGTCACGGAGGTCTCTTTTCTCTTCTTGCCCCGGCGCGAATGTTTTTCTGCGCGGAAAGGTTTCAAGGTGGTCGCGTCTATGTAAGACTCATAAACTTCCTCGACCTTGTAAACCACGGCCTTGACCAGGCCCACAGACTCGGCCTTGAGGCTCACGTGAAACCCTTCTCGGCCGTCAAACTGGCCGCGAGCTTTCGTTTCGATAGTCAACTCGCCTGCCACTATGAAATCCGACCACGACACGTCGTAATTCAACCGCTCGCCCACGACGAACGGGTTTACGGTCGCGGAGGCTGCGCCTTTATCCGTCGGCTCCGATTTGACGTGCCTGACTTGCGCGAAACCTGCGAGTAGTAAACCGAAGATGAGCGTGAGCGCAAGCAGCGATTTTTTCAACATCCGAATTCCTCTCCCTCCCTAATCGAAATCTTCCAGGTTGGGATGCGCATCGCTTTCAGCATGATGCCTTAATCAGCCGTCAGCCATCAGCTATCAGCCGTCAGTTTTAAATCTCGATTTGCTGATGACCTGATGCCTCAAAACAATTTTGCCTTTTTCCTTTTCACTTTTGCCTCTCGATACATTATGCCTTTATTGATCGGCGGCAGGAAGGCGTAGGCGCACGTTGAAAACGAAAGGCGGATTCCACAAAGGTGAAACCCGCCCTTCTTTTCGTCATCAGTCGCCGTCCATTATACCTGATAGCTGACGGCTGATAGCTGACGGCTGATAGCTGACGACTGATAGCTGATAGCTGATGGCTGATTACTTGAAGAATTCGGATGAAGCGTCGAGAGCCAATGGGCGAAGCGGATTTACGGGCCTGCCGGCGACGCGCAGTTCGTAGTGAAGATGAGGCGAGGTCGCCCGCCCCGTGCGCCCTGCATACCCGACTACGGTGCCGCGCTCGACGGTGTCTCCCTCCTGGACCTCGAAGCTCGACAGATGAGCGTAATAGGTGGTGACTCCTCCTCCGTGATCTATGACGACGAGATTGCCATAGCCGCTATGCCATTCGGCCGACTGGACCTTGCCCGGAAGGCTCGCGCCGATGGGGTCGCCCCATCGCGCTTTCAAATCCACGCCCGAATGAAACCTGGAGCGACGGGTGAAAGGGTCTCGCCTGTAGCCGTAACGGCTGTTGATCGTGACGCTGGTCGAGACGACCGGACGCTCTTCATACTCGGATTCCGAGTCGGTCTCTTCGGCCCCTTCCACAGGGATGGAAATCGTGTTCTCCTCTTTTTTAATGATACTGGGCGCGGGTGGAATTATCAGGTTCTCTTCCGGGGCTTCTTCGTCTTTCTGCTCAGGAACCTTCGTTTGCGCGGAGCCGTCCGATCGAGGAGTCTTCTCAGTTTGAGTTTCGGCTTTTCGTTGTGGCTCGGCTTTTTGGGCCGGTGCGGTCTGGGCAGCGACGCTTGTCGATAATATCAGTGCGAGGATGAATGAAATCAGGGCCTGCTTGCGCGTTCTTGCTATAGTCAAAACATCTCTCCTTTCGAAACAAAGTTGATAAGGTTTGACTACCCCAATCAAAACTGACTAAAACTGCTAAATTTAAGGTGGGTACTGCTCAAGAGCGGGCATTTTATGAAGCCCGGAGGGACTTGTCAATAGGGCGACGGAAATAATCGTAAAAATATTCTTGCAAATTCCTTGCGAAGAAGCGATCTTCGTCGCCGGTTCGTTGTCCGCAGTCAGTCGCAACAGACGAAGGGCCGCGGAAAATAGAGCGTGTAAAGTCGAAGGTGACAGACACAGATTTTTCTTCGATGATCTCACAACCTGCGGCTTTTGCAATCTCTCATTGATCGCCCGGAACTGGAAATATTCGCCGCGCAGTGCTAGATTGCAAACTTGTCAGGGATTGCGCGTGCCCGAATTCTCAATGCACAGGGGAGCCTGATGAATTACAGAATGATTTTAATTTCTGCCGGTTTCATACTGCATTCGCAGATGTGTTTCGGTCTGCTGCATTCCGCTCCGATGCTTCCGCCAACATCGCTATCAATCTCTGAAGCAGGAAACCCTTCTCAGCATAGTGTCGGGTTATCAGGCGAGTCGGTCGCCGCCTCCTGGTCTGTGCCTCAAGATACGGACAAGGACAAGCAGCCGAAAGAAGCGCCTGTCGAATTCACATATAAAATATCTGCTTTCGTTGGTACTACACGGGTGTATGCAGGTTCTTCGGGAAGACCATTTGAAAACCGTCTCGAAGTCGAGATTCGTAACAATGACCCGGCGCGAACGATTGTCGAAGTGGAGTACGAAATTTACAGCACCAACATAAAGAGCAATGCGGAAGTCGATCACATACCCTTAAAGGATCGCACCAAGATCAAGCCGAATGGGACCAAAAAACGACGGTCTCTGCGTTGGGAGACGGAGTCGATTCGCCAAAAATGCAAACCTGTGACCGACTGCCAATTGTGGGTGCGGATCAGGAATATA
>JAKEHD010000820.1 GCA_022615215.1 Blastocatellia bacterium | reverse complement strand
TCGCGTCATGCGTATATTGTCTTTGGACGAGCAAACAGAAGCAAGAAAAGTAACTGCGTTATCCCGCTCCTGGGCAAGGCCCGCCGTTTGTGCAGGCTTGGCCTTCGTGCTCACACTCGTCGCGTTGTTTTTTGTATCTCCCCTCGCAATCCATCGCCTGGTTGAAATGCTTTTACACAGCTTTTAGACGACTTGCTGGATGCGCCAGCTTATACAGAGGTGTCATGACGATTCAAAGACTACTAACGGTAGTTGGAGGTTAAATCAGACGGATGAAGCGAGACTTTAAGGCAGGGCTTATTTTTTCAACCATGCGCATTTTATCAGTCAGCATGTTCGCTCTCCTGATGGCCTTTAGCGCCGCTTGTTCCGGCAAAGAGCAGGCCCATAATGGAGAGGAAGCTGAACCGGAGTCGCGCACGGAATTTACCGACAGGGTCGAGAACTTCTTCGAGTATGCCCCACTCAAGGCGGGCAGAGAGAGCCGGTTCTTGATTCACCTCACAGATTTGAGCGATGGCACCCCTGTCGAGAAGGCCGATGTTATGCTCACCATCCGAAAGCAGGGCGGTGGGGTGGAAATCGGGCAAACGAAAACAAAAATCGGGAGGGTGACCGGCATCTATGTCGCCGACGTTACGATCCCGGATTCCGGCGTCTACGACATAGAGTTCCATATCAAAAACAACAAGCTGGATGAACGGATGCCATTGAAGGATTTCGAGGTGGAATGATTTTATGCTTTCGAGCAAACTGATACCGCAACTCGCCGCGATGATCATCGCCGTGCTCGCTTTGTTTCATGGCGTGGCGGCGCAAATACCGGGGGCGGTTCTACAAAACTCATCAGCGCCCACCGGCCAACAGTCTCAAACGGATTTCCTATCATCTTCGCTCACCTTAGAGCGTGTGATTGATCGCTTCCTGCAACGCAATCTTTCGGTCGAAGCCGCGCGTTACAATGTCGAAGCAGCCCGCGCAGAGCAGATCGCGGCGCGCATCAGGCCGAACCCCGGCCTTACCGTCTCAGCCGAGAATATCAAACTATCAGGTGATACGCCCTTCAACCGGCTTTACGAAATCTCGACAACTTACGCGCAGACCTTCGAACTCGGCGGCAAGCGAAGGCTGCGCCGCGAGGTCGCCGACTTGATTGTTTCTGTCGCCGAGGCGGAACTGGCCGACGTGCTCAGACAGCGATTGTTCGAGGTAAAACGGGCCTATTACGAAGCGGTGTTGGCGCGCTACGCGCTCCTCAACGCTATGGAAAATCGCGCAAGCTTCGACGAGCTTATTCAATTCAACAGGGTCCGATTCGAGGAAGGCGCGATAGCCGAAGGCGAGTTGCTAAAGGTGAAGCTCGAACGTCTGAAGTTTGACTCAGCGTATTCGCAGGCGGAGCTTGCCGGGCGTCAGGCGATGATCAGGCTCCTTCAATTGCTCGGGGAGACCGATTTTTCACGGGCCGAGGCGGTTGCCGGAGAACTCAACTTCGCGGCAATAACGGTTGGTCTTGCGCAACTCAAAGAACTGGCGCTCCAGAATCGCCCGGACGTTAAAGCGGCTGAGGTCGGGGTTACTCTTGCGGAACGCCGAATCGCCCTTGAGCACGCTCGCAACTCTATGGATATCACACCGTTCGCAGGGTACAAGCGCGTCGGTATAGATAACACGGTATTGTTCGGAGTGACGATCCCTCTACGCTTCAACGACAGGAACCAGGCCGGCATCGCCCGCGCTGTGGCGGAGCAAAAGATCGCCGAGACACGGCTCACTCTCGCGCGCAACCTTGCCTTTGCCGAAGTAGAGTCAGCCTACCGCGCTTATGAGACGGCGCGCGATCAGGTGGTCACGTTCCAGCGCGAGTTGCTCCAACAGGCGAACGAATCCTACACGATCGCTCTGGCCGCCTACCAGGAGGGCGCGACGGAGCTTCTGCCTCTGCTTGAAGCGCAGCGCACGCAGGCCGACATCCGCCAGCAGTATTACCGCACTCTCTTCGATTACCAGACCAGCGTCTTGCTATTGGAACAAGCTGTTGGGAAAGAGATAAAGCCGTGAGCACACAAACCGAGGAACCAGTAACTATGACAAAGATCAAAGATGACGTCGAACGCAGCGCGCAGGCGACCGAAGTGAGGGTAGATGAGCCGTCGCAGGTTTCGCTCTATGGAGGCAGCGAAGGTTTTACTATGACTCGGAATCGGTGGATCATAGCGGGGACCATTGCAATCGCCCTCATTGCGATAATCAGCTACTCATTCTTGCGCCAGACCGCGACGTCCGCCGAACAAGTGGCCGCGCCTGCCGCAGCTAATCCCACCGGTACAGTTAAATTTCTCATGGAACAGCAGTGGCTCATCAATATGAAATTGGCCAAAGCCGAAAAGCAATGGTTGGCGCGACAAATCACTTCGACAGGACGCGTTATTCCGGCTCAACACAATCAGGCAATCATCGCTCCGCCCGTCGGCGGCATCATCTCAAGCGGCCAACTCCCTCGTGTAGGCCAACAGGTCAAGCAAGGACAGACGCTTGCCATACTAAACCAGAGACCGACCGCAGCCGAAAGCGCGCAGATCGCCGCAGGCAACGCCCAGCTTCGCCTTGAGAATGCGCGCATCGAAGCCGAGCGGCGTCGGCTCCGTCAGGCAATCAATGAAGCGGAGGTGCGACTTAACCAGGCAAAGACCGAATACGAACGCGCGCAGCGACTCTACGAGCGCAAGGCTTATTCACTGCGCCAGCTTCAATCAGCGGAAGCCGACTACAAGGCGGCGCAAGCAAACCTCGCTGCCGCCGATGAGCAACTCAAAGCATTGAGCGATGGCTCGGCAGGAAAGCTCAACGGGGTTGGAGTGCCAACCAGCTATGCGGTGCGAGCGCCGATTTCCGGCACGATTGTCAAAGTCAGCAAAGCGATGGGCGAGCAAGTCGCTTCGGGCGAAGCGATTCTTGAGATAGTAAACCTCGATACCGTATGGGTCGAAGCCCCCATCTTCGAGCGCGACCTGTCTTTTCTCAGCCGCGAGGCCAAGCCTATCTTCACCACATCCTCTTACCCTGGGGTTGAGTTTGGGGGGATTATTTTAGATATAGGAGCGGTAATTGACGAGCAGTCGCGTGCCGCTACGGTCATCTTTGAGGTGCCAAACCGCGACCACACGTTGCGCATCGGCATGCAAGCCAATGTGCGGCTCGATGCGGGAGAGGGCGCAGAAGTCTTGATCATCCCGAAGGAAGCTGTGCTCGACAATGAAGGCAAGAAGATCGTCTATGTGCTGCTTTCAGGCGAGGAGTTCCAGCGCCGCGAGGTGACGGTAGGCGATGAGTACGGCAGCAAGGTCGCGGTGCTATCGGGGCTGCAACCGGGAGAGCGCGTCGTCACACAGGGAGCTTATCAACTCAAGTTGCAAGAGCTTCGTCCGGCCGATGCGGGCGCTCATTCGCACGAGACATGATTCGTGATTTGTCCTTTGTCCGGCAGCGAGTACGCTTCCGTCAGTTGTCCGTCGTTCTTTAGGCAAGACCCTGGAATAAGTGCAACGGACGGAAGCGTACTCGCAATAAATGTATTCATTCTGCCGGACCACGGACCACGGACGAATAAGGAGTAATCTATGCTTAACAGAGCCATTCAATGGGCGCTCAACAACAGGATACTCGTCCTCGTCGCGGCAGTCGCCCTGCTCATCTACGGCGGCATCGTCACGCTTCGCGCACACGTTGATGTCTTCCCCGACCTGACCGCGCCAACCGTCACCATTCTCACGGAGTCGCATGGTCTCGCGCCTGAAGAGGTCGAATCGCTGGTCACGCTGCCAATCGAGGCGGCGATGAACGGCACAGCAGGCGTATTCCGCGTTCGCTCCAACTCTGCCATAGGCATTTCGATTATCTTCGTCGAGTTCGAATTCGGTACAGATATCTACCGCGCACGGCAGCTTGTCACAGAGAAATTGCAACAGGTGCGTATGCCCGCAGGCGTGCCGCCTCCTGTGCTTGGCCCCATCTCCTCGACGATGGGCGAGATCATGCTGATATCGATGACAAGCAAAACCACCTCGCCGATGGAACTGCGCAGTCTCGCCGACTGGGTGGTTCGCCCGCGTCTGCTAGGCGTTTCAGGCGTCTCACAGGTGATGATTATTGGCGGAGAGACCAAACAGTTTCAGGTACTGGTAGACCCGGCCAAGCTTGC
>JAKEHD010000819.1 GCA_022615215.1 Blastocatellia bacterium | reverse complement strand
GAAGCAATCCGTCGCCCTCGCATTCCGGCTGAAGCCGGTACTCTAAACGCCCTCTTCCAGGCTTCCTCGCTCATATACAAGGTTCAAATAGCACAAGTCGTTGAATGATGAATTCAGGGAGAAGAGTTCATCGTTCTGCATTCATCGTTCATCGTTCCGCTTTTGCGTGTTATAGTATGCGGCACAGGAGGTCATTATGCCATCAAGCTCGGCTTGCCGGATAGATACGGTCCTCGATTGCATAAGCGACCGTTGGACGCTCGGCATAATACACAAACTCAGTGACGGCCCACGCCGCACGCTCGACCTCTACGGCGCATTCAAAGGGATGAGTTCGAAGACCCTGAACGCGAGGCTGAAAAAGCTCGAACGCGACGGCGTGGTGATCCGTCATTCTTACCCGGAATCGCCGCCGAGGGTCGAATACTCGCTGACAGGTAAAGGGCGCGAGTTGCTGCCCGTGCTGAAAGCAATCGCACAGGTCGCTTTCAGATGGGACGATGAAGAAGGAATCTCACAGGAAGAACCCGCCTGCCGCGCCTGCGCCGCGCTTTATGATGAGAGACGGCTTGAAGAGACCCGCCCCCTTACGGTCCCGGAAGAAGATTCGCCGCAAGCTCGCCCGCCCGCCGGTCAAAAGAGATCGCGCAAGATTACAGACGTGACGCTGCTTTGACAAGGTAAAATGTTACGAGCGGTTTTCCTGGGAGCGCAGGCTTCCAGCCTGCAACCCTTGCGAAAACGATCCCTTCGAAATCAAAGGCCCTATTTGCGAGGGCAAGCACGCAAGGATGCGTGCGCTCCCAGGACATGCGGCTATTATTTGGTCGAGATTCATTTTCATTCATCGCCGCGCCAAGTATAAAATACAGGCGATGAAAGCCAGGCCCGATAGGATCAAAAAATTGTCAGAGACGCTGGCAGCCTTGCTCGATCAGGAACAGCGCGCCAATCAAACTCTCATCTCTTCGCTCATCGAACAGGCGCGGGTCATTCAGGGCAGCAGCGCAGACCGCCGCTTGCAGCGATTCATCTCGCAATTGAAATCGCTTCAAGAACGCCTCGACCTCATGAGCGATATGGCCCGGCGCGATTTTCTCCTCAAGATAGGGCGCGAGGCCGAAGAACTCATGACCGCTATGGCAGACAGCCGCGCCGCCCGCGTCCTTATGTCTGTAGTCGAAAACGCGAGCGCCTCTTTGAATCTCTTTTGCGAGTCTCTGCTCGATTCCCTGATCGAAGTCGCCGAAGCTCAGAAAGGGTTCATACTATTCTATCTGCCCGAATCGAGCGAAGCCCAGATAATCGCCGCGCGCAATTTCGAGACTACGGACCTCTCGCTCGAAGAGTATGATGTCAGCCGCACCCTGCTCCGCAGCATACTCGACCACCGCGCGCCGCTGCTCCTGGAAGACGCTTCCCAAAATCCTGCCTACTCGAATGAGGCCAGCATAGTCAAGTTCGGTCTTAAATCCGTGCTTGCGGTCCCGCTCAAACATCGGAATCGCGCGATCGGCGCTCTTTACATTGAAGACAACTCCCGTCCCTGCGCTTTCGATCACGAAGACCAGAAGCTGCTCGAAAACGTGGCCGAGTTCGTAATCTTCTACCTCGACAAGGCGCGACTCCTGCCCATCGTCTTCGAAGAAGATCGCAAAGTCTTCATCGACGCGGACCGCGCATCGAAAGAAATAGTCGGACGCGACCCCAAGATATTGTCCCTGCTCGAAATGGTAAAACGTCTGGCCGACTCTCCCGCGACCGTTTTGATAGAGGGGGAGAGCGGCACAGGGAAAGAGCTTGTCGCCCGCGCGCTTCATTATCAGAGCGCCCGGCGCGATCACCCTTTCGTCGTCATCAATTGCGCGGCCATACCCGAAAACCTTCTCGAATCGGAACTGTTCGGACACGAGAAGGGAGCCTTCACGGGGGCGACCTCTCGCTACCTCGGACGACTGGAACCCGCCGACGGGGGAACCGTCTTTCTAGATGAGATAAGCGAACTGGCTTATCCCCTGCAAGCCAAGCTGCTGCGCTTTCTGCAATCGAACGAATTCGACCGGCTCGGAGCCAAAAAGACCGTTCACGTAGACGTGCGCATAGTCGCCGCCACAAGCAAAGACTTGAAGGTGATGACCGAGGCGGGAAATTTTCAGGAGGCCCTCTATTACCGCCTGAACGTCATACCCGTGCGATTGCCCTCGCTCAGAGAGCGCAAAGACGACATACCCTGCTTGATCGATTATTTCCTCGGCAAGTTTTCCGACGTGTACGGAAAGGTGGTCAGGGCTGAGGGCGAGGTGTACGAATGGCTGAAAGAGTATTCCTTTCCCGGCAATGTGCGGGAACTCGAAAATCTCATACATAGAATGGTCGCGCTCGCCGAGGGCGATGTGATTCGAGTAGGCGACCTTCCGGGCGAGATATTGCAGATCACATCTCGGCGCATCGATCTTAAAAAGGAGCCGCTCTATCGCGCGCTCGAAACACCGCCCGCAAGCCTCGACGAGTTGCGTCGGCGCAAATCGGAGGTCAGGCGCGTGATGGCCGAGCACGAACGGCGATTGATCGAGCGTGTGATAGAAGAATCGGGCGGCAATCTTACGGAAGCGGCCTCACGGTTGGGAGTCCATCGCATAACGCTTCACAAGATGTTAAAGAAAACCAGAAAGCCGTCGGAAGATTGAACGTGTGAGCCGGGCCTCGTGAACGCGCAACACTCATGCCTTCAAAGAAAGATGGCAACGTAGCCATGCAGGCTACACCGCCGCTGTGCCGATCTCGCGGGCGCTACCCGGAATAATCTGATAAACCCTTGCAATCAAAAGCCTTGGCTGATAGCACTTCCATCGACCCTGTGTAGCCAGGCGGGCTACAGCAGATAACTTTACCTGCGCGGTCTCTGCACCTGCCGATTGTTAAAGAATCAAGAAGATAGCCCTACAAAAAACGAAGGTTCATGCTCTGGCACGGTTGTTGTTGTATGTTGTCTTTGACGACGCCTTGAAACTATGAAAACGGCTGCGCCGGATAAGAAAGAAATCTTTAAGTCCGACAATCTGCTAGATTGT
>JAKEHD010000168.1 GCA_022615215.1 Blastocatellia bacterium | reverse complement strand
TTGATCATAATGAGAGTCCTTTGTGTGGAGTTTGGTTTCACGAAACTACAACTCTACCAAAGGCTCTCAAAATTGTCATTTCATCCCGCGCGCAGTATAGCAGCCATCGAACAGGCGGAAAAGATGCACCGCTACTCCACCGCCTCAGACACATTTGCGGCCCCGGACAGCCCGGCGGCCCTGAGTGCGTGGACGAAACTGGGACCGGGCAATATTGGCGGCAGGACTCGCTCGCTTCTGATTCATCCTATGAACCCGGACATTATGTACGCGGGAGGAGTGGCCGGGGGCGTCTGGAAGTCTACGGACAGCGGCGGAACGTGGGTTCCCAAGGGCGATATGATGAATCACATGGCCGTTTCCTCGATGGCCATGGCGCCGACCAATCCCTCGATAATTTATGCGGGAACCGGCGAGATTTTTGCCGGAGGCGGTGTTCAAGGGCTGGGAATTTACAAATCTGTTGATGGAGAGAATTTCAATCTACTCAATAGCACCGCTAATAATAAGTTTCACTTTGTCAGCGACATCGTGGTTAGCCCTTCCAACCCTCAGAGAGTCTATACCGCCACGCAACAAGGCGTTTTTCGTAGCACAAATGGCGGAGCAACATGGAAAAGGGTACATCCTGCGCCCTCACAAGGCTCCCAGGTTTGCGATGATCTTGTCATCCGCACTGACCAGACGACAACAGACTATATATTTGCTACCTGTAACGGAAAAATTTACAGGAGCACAAATGGCGGCGGAAAGAATACCTGGGCAGAGGTGCATAATCCCGGACCCAATACGGGCCGAATTTCTTTGGCAATCACTCCATCCAGCCCCAGCCAGCAAACCGTCTATGCTCTGGTTGCTGAATCCTCGCCTAATGACCAACTGAAAGCCGTGTTAAGATCTACAAACGGCGGGACTAGCTGGCAAGTCCGTCGTTCTGGCCCTTTCACGCCGGGAGACCTGAACACTGTTCTATTAACAAATCCGCGAAACGCCCTCTGTCCCGGTTTCAACAGTCTCCTTCACCAGGGGAGTTATGACAACGTGATCGCCGTTGACCCTTCGAACGAAAATATCGTTTGGGCGGGAGGCATCGACCTCTTTCGATCAGACAATGGCGGCGTGAACTGGGGACTTGCTTCTCATTGGAATGCGGCGTCTAGTAATCCTAACAGGTATGTTCATGCAGACCAGCATGTAATCGTTTTTCACCCGCAATACAACGGCACAAGCAACCAGACAATGTTTGTAGGAAACGATGGCGGGATATTCCGAACCACTAATGCTCACGCCAGCACGTCGAATACCCCTTGCAATGTTTTCAACGGAACTATCACCTGGGCATCGCTCAACAATGGTTATGAAGTTACTCAGTTCTATCACGGCCTGCCTTATCCAGATGGAACAACGTACTTCGGAGGCACGCAGGACAATGGGACATTGCGGGGGACAGACGCATCAGGTCCGAATGCGTGGGGAAGTCTACGTGGCGGAGATGGCGGTTACGTAGCTGTCAGGCCCGACAATCCCTCTACCATTTATTTTGAAACCCAGTTCGGAAATTTATTAAAATCCACCAATGGAGGAGCAACTCATTTCTCTGCAACCAATGGTATCGGAGAAGACTTGCCATTCATCACTGTTTTCGTCATGGATCCGAGCAATCCGCAACGGTCGTGGTTGGGAGGCGCAACTAGGCCGTGGCGAACCGATGATGGGGCGGGGAGTTGGTCGGCGGCATGCTTGCAATGCCCACCAATATGCAATCCATGCCCGCCAGGGTGCGTTCCGTGCCTACCGCCATGCAGGGTTGAATGTCCGCCACAATATTTCAAAAACCAAATAACCGCGATTGCAGTGGATCCAACAAACTCCGACAAAGTTCTGGTCGGAACAGATGGTGGAGCTATACACAGCACTAGCAACGGAACCGCTCCATCAGGCAGTGTTAGCTGGTCAGACGGCATTCCTCCTCTCAGACCAGGTGTAGCTGTCTCCTGGATCGCCTTTGATCCAAATAATACCAGCACAATCTATGCCACTTACTCTAGGTTCAAAGAGTCGGCTCTCAACCAACGTGTGTATAAGAGCACTGACGGGGGTAGTAACTGGGTCGGGATTGACGGCAATCTTCCTGATGTGCCTGTCCATTGCATCCTTGTGGATCCGAATAACTCTTCGAGGCTCTACATCGGTACAGACATAGGCGTATTCGTCTCCGTCAATGGCGGCGGAATGTGGATGAGAGAAAACACCGGGTTTGCCAATGTCATCACAGAGTCTCTCGCGTTCGTTACCAATCAGAACGGCACTACTCTTTACGCTTTCACCCACGGGCGAGGGGTCTGGAAAGTAAATACGGGCACTGGCGGGAGCACGCCTCCTCTCCCTCCGGCAAACCTGACGGCCACACCGGGCAACGCGCAGGTGACATTGAACTGGTCCCCCTCGACGGGAGCGCAAAGCTACAACGTGAAGTGGTCGACAACGAGCGGCGGCCCCTACTCGATTATCCCGGTGACGGCGGCACCCTTTACCCATACGGGCCGGACCAATGGAACGCCCTACTATTACGTCGTGTCCGCAGTTTCTAATTCGAATGGTGAGGGTTCTAACTCTGCCGAAGTCAGTGCTACGCCGATGGCAAATCCATCTCCCCCTCCCCCTCCCACGAATTTGACGGCGATGGCAGGCAATGGGCAGGTAATGCTGACCTGGTCGCCTTCGCCAGGAGCGACGAGCTACAACGTGAAGCGGTCGACAACGAGCGGCAGCGGGTACTTGCCTGTAATCACGGGTCTGACGGCGCTAGGTTATACGGATATGGGCCTGATGAATGGGACGCCCTATTATTACGTCGTGTCCGCATCAAACACTCTTGAAGGTCCGAACTCCGCTCAGGTCAGCGCCACTCCCACAAGCGGAGGTGGTGGTGGCGGCGGCACATGCCCGCAAGTGACCTCGTTTTCCGGCAGCGGTGTTGCCGGATACATAGAAGGCACAGGGACAACCGCTCGGTGGAGTTCTCCGCGCGGCGGCGTGGTCGCAAAAGACCCTGTGAGCTTGAACAAGGCTATCTTCATCGCCGATACGGACAATCACCGTATAAGGATGATCTATCTCGAAGGCTCCAGCGCGGGATTATCTGTTCGAATAGCCGGGTCGGGAGTGGCCGGATACAAGGCCGGGGACAATAATGCCTTTAAATCGCAGTTCAACTTTCCAACAGGAATCGCTGCCAGCATAAACTCCAACGGAGTGGTGACGGCATTGTTCATAGCCGATACGAATAATCACGTAATACGAAAACTTTTGCCGCCGCCTTCACCGGGGGCGACCTGGGATCCGGAGCCTGTGGCCGGTGACCCCAACATGCCGCCTGGCAGCACCGACGGCACCGGGACCGCAGCCCGGTTCAACGGTCCTACCGGCGTCGCTGTCGGGCCGGACGGTTTCATCTATGTGGCCGATGCCGACAACAATCTGATCAGAAAGATAACTCAGCAGGGAAGTACCTCGACGCTTCTCAACGGGGCTGGCGCGGGAGTAAGCCGGCTTGCCGGAATAACGGCGAGCCAGACGAGCGGATTGCTCTATTTCACCGACGCGGCCGGCAACTCCATCTGGCGATTGACCACAGGCGGCACGGCCACGAAGATTGCCGGTTCGGGCGCTCCAGGGTTCGCCGACGGCGTAGGCCTTGCGGCTCTTTTCGACAAACTCTTTCTTCTGGACTGGCGCAACACATCGGGCGGAGAGGTGCTCTATATCGCCGACCGGCAGAACCATCGCATCCGCAAACTGGTCATCGCGACGAGCGCGGTGACGACCTTCGCAGGGTCGGGCACAGCAGGGTTTTTAGACGGCGACTGCATGACCGCGAGGTTCAAAGCGCCGCGCGGCGTGGCAGCAGCCTCGGATACGGAAGTCTACATCAGCGATGCGGGAAATAACCGCATAAGGAAGGCACAATGAAAAGATATCTGATTATAACGATCGCTGTGGTCTGTTTGCTGGCCGCCGTCGGCATAAGCAAGCCTGGCAGCGCCTTGTTGAAAAATTTCATCTCGCTGTTGAGTTCCGAGTCGCCGCCCTCTGCTCCGGGGACGCTCTCCGCAGCCGGTATGCCGCTCGACGTGGAGCAGACCGCCGCCGCCACCCACGGATGGAGCGCGCAGATATTGAACTCGGTCGTCAACGGCCGTGTCACCTTTTACGACGGCGATGGGTTTGCGACGGCGACCGCAGATATCACGGTCTATCGCGAGTACCCGCACCTTCTGCGGGTGGAAATTGATTGGGGCGGCGGCGTCGAGGCATCGGGATTTGATGGGCAGAACGCCTGGCGGCAGGGGGCCGAACCTATGGATGAAGAAGATGAGAAGGACATCCGGGCATTTCTGCGAATATGGGCGGATCGTCTTTTTGTAACGCGCGCCCAGGGAGCGCCATACGTCGAACTGGGCATTCACACGGAGGATTACAAACCGGCAGCGCCGGGGCAAGGTTCTGTGGAACTTGCGACGCCTGTGGTCTTCAATCAGGTGGAGATTACCGATACCATACCTGGGTCGGCGAGCGATGAGACGCGCAAAGTGTACTATTACGTCGATAGCAGCACTTCGCTCGTGAGCGCGTTGAGGTATCTGGAACCGGACGACCCCCTGGCTTTGAAGACCGAAGATGATCCTGATTTCCATGAAGTCAGAGTGGACTTTGGGAACTGGCAGACGGTCAATGGAGTTCTATGGCCGTATGAGATAACACACCGGCTCGGCGGCAAGGTCGATTTTCGCATCTATGTCGCTTCGGTGCAGATGAATCAAAGTTTGTCTTCTTCACTATTTCAGGGACCGTGAAGACTGGCGCGAGAATCGGCGCTATGAAGGCGCTCTCTGTGGGGGCGGAAACAGGGCGGTAAAATAGTTGATTCTCAAGATCAAAGTTGTGATATACTGATGCGGTCGGGAAGCAATCGCACATAGCCGCCGGAAGATATATAGCGGCGCTCAGAGAGCGAAGACGCTGCGGATGCCGGTTTAAGGAGGGTAATGAAGCCATGAAAAACAAAAAGGTTGTAACGTCAGCATTGGGCCTTCTGCTCCTAGTAGCGATGGCCGGAGCGGGCCATCCCGTCTCGAATGTCGGCATAACTGCCACCGCCTCAGCCCGGCAATCTGTGCCCAGAATATTCTCAGCAAGGCTTGAAGGCAAGAAGCTCATCGTTGAAGGTCAGAACTTCGCCCCTGGCGCTCTGATATTCGTTGACGGCAAGAAGCGCAAGACCAACAATGACCCGGAGTCGCCCGCTAGTACATTGATCTCCAAGAAGGCAGCAAAGAAGATGCCCGAAGATGAGATTGTCAGGCTTCAGGTTGAGAACCCCGATGGTCAGGTCTCTGACGATTTCGGCTTCTTCTCAGGCGTTGTCGCCAACTTTCAGAGTACTCAGGAAGGGATTCAGTTAGTGGTAGGTCAGCGAGTGCTCATTGATTTCAATGATCCAGTCATCTCATGGAGTTTCTTTTCTTTTCCTGATCCAGAGATAATGGAGCTAATCTATCCGAATGAGGAGGTATGGGAAGTGCCTCATATTCCGACTGCACAAGCCCTCTTCCAGGCTAGGCGGAAAGGCTCGACTAGCATTGAGATACGTGGCGAAAGGTTAGTTGTAGGTGGGGAGAGGTTCAGTTGGGTTGTTTCGTTTGCCGTGAAGCGCAAGCCGATGCAATGACTTCGCCACATCCAACGACACAATGATTCGATGAGTCATTGGCAATTATGAAGAGCAGCACATCCGCAACATCAACATTGTTCCTTCTGCTCCTTGTGGCGATGGCCGGAGCGGGCCATCTAAAAACCCGGTGATCTGCCGTTACTGCCTGTCAATCTCCGCCCTCGAATTCAAGCGCGAGTTCGCCGTCCTTCTCATCTATGAGGACTTGCCCGCCCCTTTGCAGTTTTCCGAATAGAATCTCTTCGGCTATAGGGGCCTTGATTTTCGATTGTATCAGCCGCGCCATGGGACGCGCGCCGAAGAGCTTGTCGTAGCCGTGCTCGGCCAGCCACGCGCGGGCCGGGGCACTTAACTCTATATGGACTTTCTTCTCCTCGATTTGCGCTCGCAACTCTCCCATGAGTTTATCGACCACGCGCTCGACTGCTTCTGCGCTCAGTGCGTCGAAGGCTATCCAGCCGTCGAGACGGTTGCGAAACTCAGGGCTGAAGGTGCGCTCGATTGCGCCTTTGCCCTTGCTGCCCGTGCTCCCTTTTGAAAAGCCTATCGCTTCGGCGCTCACTTCGCGGCCTCCCGCATTCGTCGTCATAATCAATATGACATTGCGGAAATCGGCCTTCTTGCCGTTGTTATCCGTCAATGTCGCATGGTCCATGACCTGAAGCAGTATGCTGAAAATATCGGGGTGCGCTTTCTCTATTTCATCGAGCACGAGCACCGCGTAAGGCGTCCGGTTGATCGCGTCGGTCAGCAAGCCCCCCTGATCGAAACCGACGTATCCGGGGGGCGCTCCTATCAATCTCGATACAGTGTGCTTCTCCATGTACTCGCTCATGTCGAAGCGCAAAAACTCTACGCCTAAAGATAGCGCGAGTTGCTTTGAGAGTTCGGTCTTGCCCACTCCGGTCGGGCCTGAAAATAGAAACGAGCCGATGGGCTTGTCGGGGTGGCCGAGACCGGAACGCGAGAGCTTTATCGCGTTGACCATCTGAGTGATGGCATGGTCCTGGCCGAATATGACCGAGCGAAGGTCGCTTTCCAGATTGTGAAGCCTGTCCTTATCGGAGACCGAAACCGTTTTTGTAGGAATCTTCGCCATGCGGGCGACTACTATCTCTATATCTTTCGGCTGAATCGTTTTGGGCCGTTTGTTCGGCGGCAGGAGTTTCACGGCCGCGCCCGCTTCGTCCACAACGTCAATGGCCTTGTCGGGCAGGAAGCGATCATTGATGTGCTTGGCCGCAAGCTCTGCGGCAGCCCTGAGCGCAGGCTGCGTAAAGCGGACGCCGTGATGCTCTTCGTAATAACCTTTCAACCCTTGAAGTATCAGTACGGTGTCTTCGACTGTGGCTTCGCTGATTTCGATCTTCTGAAAGCGGCGGGCCAATGCGCGGTCGCGCTCGAAGGAGTTCTTGTATTCGGGATAGGTTGTCGAGCCTATACAGCGCAACTGGCCCGATGCGAGCACGGGCTTGAGAATGTTCGAAGCGTCCATGGAGCCGCCGCTCACCGCGCCCGCGCCGACTATCGTGTGTATCTCGTCGATGAAAAGAATGGCTCCCTTTAGTTTGACGAGCGCATTGATTACGGCTTTGAGGCGTTGTTCGAACTGGCCGCGATACTTCGTTCCCGCAAGCAGCGCGCCCATGTCGAGTTGATATATTTCAGCTTTTTGCAAGACTTCGGGCACTTCGTTTCGTTGAATCTTGAGCGCGAGGCCCTCGGCTATGGCGGTCTTTCCGACGCCCGGATCACCTACGTAAATGGGATTGTTTTTGCGCCGACGGCAGAGCACTTGAATCGTGCGGTCCACTTCCGATGCGCGGCCTATGAGCGGGTCTATTCCGCCTTCTGCGGCCCGCTCTATAAGGTTCACGGTAAATGCAGAGAGCGGGTCGCGCACAGGCTCGGAGATGCCATCTTCGTCTTCTTCGTCTTCGAAGCCGAAGCCGGGCGCAGCGTCTTCGTTTATCTTCGATATGCCATGAGATATGTAGTTGAGCACATCGAGCCGTGTGATGCCCTGCTTTTCGAGCAGGTAGACCGCAGTCGAGCGCCGCTCGGCAAAGAGGGCCGCGAGGATGTTGCCCCCGTCGATCTCTCCCTGGCCCGACCCCTGAGCTTGAAGGACGGCCCGCTGCAATACACGCTGGAAAGCGGGCGTCTGATCCGGAATGCGCTCTTCGCCTTCGGGCAGTTGCTCGATTCGCTCAGTGAAGAAGTCTTCGAGGTCGCGCTTCAACACTTCAAGGTCGCCGCCGCAGTGAGTAATCACATTGCTCGCAGTCCGGTCCTGAAGCAGGGCGAACAGAAAGTGTTCGAGCGTAAGGTACTCGTGGCGGCGATTGAAGGCTTCATCGGCGGCACGGTTCAGAGTGTTCTGTAGCTCTTTCGTAATCATAGGCAGTTCGGCATCTCCTGATATACTGCGCGCGGGATGAATTGACAGTTTCCCTCAATCCTCTGAATGCGCGAGCGCCAGCAGGCAGGATGCCTGCGCTCCCAGGATAAACCTTCTTTTTACCCCGCGCACAGTATACAAACAACTCTCAATCATCATCGAAAGTCCTGCAACCAAATTATGCAACCGGTCGGCGCGATAATGAAACCCCATTATCAGCTATACTGCGCGCGGGGCAAAATGAAAATTTTTCCAGAGAGGAACGCTTATGTGGAGTGCGCCGCCCTTTTTCTTTCTTCCGAGATTTCTTTCTTCTTCAG
>JAKEHD010000167.1 GCA_022615215.1 Blastocatellia bacterium | reverse complement strand
TATGAGTTCCAGTCTGGAAAAACTTTCATTTTGCCCCGCGCGCAGTATATTGTGTGATTAGCTGATTGGGTATAAATGAGTGAGTGAAGGGAGTAGCTCCCCCGCTCCTCTGCTCCCCCGCTCCCCCGCTACTCTCTGTGCGCCTTCTGCCATGCGAGCCGAAGTTCCATTTATAGAAATCCCAGATGCGGGAATTGCTCTCCGAGAATCGCCTTCGAATCTCCGTCCGGCATCCACTTGTCTATCAATGTGGCGTAAACCGATCGAAAGTCTGTAGTGACAGGCATATTTCCCGCTATATCGAAATCGCTCGCTTTCAACGAAGGTTGCAGGCCGTAAATATCGCCTCCCTTCACTCTGTTACCGACCACGAACAGAAATGAGTCGTCATAAAACCCGGCCAAAGGTCGTGTCTCTTCGACAGGGCTTTGATCGTCGGATTATATTTTGCTTCCGTAAAATCGCCGTGCCCGGAGATGTCACGGCCACAATCTTTTCAGGTCCAGGGTAAATCCTGAGAGCAAAGGATCGCCCGAGATGGTCGCGGGGTCGTCCAGGCAAACGGCTTCCGATTGCGGGCGGTAGATGTAGACCTTCTTCTCTTTGGGATCGATCAACCAGCCAAGCGAAGCGCCATTTTCAATATACTCTTCCATCTTTGCTTGCAAGGGGTCTAAGGGGTCCGTTCGCGAGCGAAGCTCTACGACGAAATCGGGGCAAAGTGGAGGGAACTCTTCTTTTTCTTCTTCGGTAAGGCTCTCCCACCGAGACCGCTTGATCCACGCAACATCGGGCGAACGCTTCGCCCCGTTGGGCAAAGTGAAACCTGTCGATGAATCGAACCCGACGCCCGTGCCGTCTTTTTCTACCCACGCGCTGAATATCCCTGTGAGGTTGAAATTGCGCCTTCCAGTCTGTCCGCCCGTAGGTGGACAGATAATCAAATCTCCTTCGCTTGTGCGCTCGATACGCAAGTCCTGATTCAATCGACAGACCTCAAAGAATTCATGGTCGGTCATTCTCTGCAATGCCGAACCGAGATGCAAGACCAGCGGTTCGTTTTCGATTAGAGTCGGCCCTGAAGTCATATCCTTACGCCTTTCCGATTTTGTGAGAGCAATTTTAGCATGAGTGATGGAAAGAGAAAATGGCTTTATCCCTCCGGGCTGACCCTGCTCGCTTTTTCAAGCGACTCTTTTGATTTAAACTTGTTTGGCGATAATCATGCGATATGACAGGACAGTTATGCGCGATTTGTCCGTTGTCCGTTGTCCGTTGTCCGTTGCACTTCTTTCGAGGCATCCGGCCAAAGAACGACTGACCACTGACTACTGACCACTGACCATCGCATATATCGGGGATGGATAAGCGAGAAGCTCATCAGTGGCCGTCCCTCTTGATCGATAATGGAGGCCCATCGTGTTACATAGACGCCTTGCTAAAAGATTCCTTGCGATAACGCTCATATCACTCACAACGATCAACGTCTTTGCGTTCCCTTCTCTCTCTGGAACAGACAAACGGTCGCGCTCTGCCGTGCCGCATGCTTTCCCATCTCAAGCGGCGCATAAGACCATCACCTTGTCGGACGGAATGCCGGGTTATGTGGTGAGCCAATCCGGTTCGATAGGTCAGGGGGCCATCGGTCTCGGAGAGGCTGTCCGCAGACTGGGAGTCGTCGCAAGCGTACTTCACACGGGCGCGCACCCCGATGATGAAGACAGCGGGCTGCTTGCTTATCTAGCGCGCCGCCGTCAGGCAAGGACCGCTTATCTGTCGCTCACGCGCGGCGGCGGCGGACAAAACCTCATTGGGCCGGAACTCTATGAATCGCTCGGCGTCATTCGCACAGAGGAATTACTCGCCGCGCGCCGCCTCGATGGAGCCAAACAATTATTCACCCGCGCATTCGACTTCGGGTTCAGCAAGTCGCCCGATGAGACGCTCTCGAAATGGGACCGCGATCAAGTATTGGCCGATATGGTCAGGGCCATCAGATTGTTTCGCCCCATGGTGATCGTGTCGGCCTGGAGCGGCACCCCGCGAGACGGGCACGGCCATCATCAGGCGGCAGGCTCTCTCACTCAGGAAGCATATCAGGCAGCCGCAGACCCTTCGCGTTACCCCGATCAGATAGCCGCAGGCTTGAAACCCTGGAAAGCCAAAAAGCTCTACGCGAGCGCGCGCAGGTTCAATCAAAACCGAGAGAACGAGGAGCCTGTCACCGTCACTCTCAACACCGGAGAGTTCGACCCGCTATTCGGCCGCAGCTTCTTCGAGCTGGCCATGCGCGGGCGCAGCCAGCACCGCTCGCAGGATATGGGCGTTATCGAACGGCGCGGCCCTGCCCATTCGAGGCTCAGACTCCTGGAAGCTACGGTCGGAATGGCTAAGGAAGAAAAAGATATCTTCGACCGTATCGATACTGGCCTCACCGGCATAGCCGCTTTCGCTGGCCTTGCCGCAGATCGCCTCAAACCCGCGCTCATGGAGATTCAGAAAATCGCAGACGAAGCGCGTCAAAAATATAACCCTTTTTCGCCTTCCGCTCTCAGCCCCCTGATAGCCTCCGGCCTGAAGCAGGTCCGAGAGATTCGCGCACGCCTTTCGACCCTCGGCCTTAGCGATGAGGAAAAGTACGACACCGATTTTCTTCTCATGGAAAAGGAGAAGGACTTTGCCGATGCATTGATAAAGGCCGAAAGCGTCGTCGTAGATTGCCTCGCCGACGCGGAAGTTGTGACGCCGGGCCAGACTTTCAAGCTGACCGTCACATCTTATTCGAACTCCGCGGCAAGGCCCGTCAATCTCTCCCTGCAACTCGCCGCTGATTTGACGGCCGTAAAAGAGAAAGAAGAGAACTCGGAGACCGACGGCCGAGCGGTCGCTCAGGCCGAATTCAAGATCACTGCCGGGCGCGATGCGGAAGTGACGGAGCCTTACTGGCTCAAACGTCCGCGCCGGGGCGATATGTTCGTGACCGATGAAGGATGGACGGGCCTTGAGCCTTACACCGCGCCGCCCATCACGGCGATTGTGACTTATGAGATAGAAGGCCAGCAGGTGGCTCTCGCTCAGTCGGCGGAGTATCGCTACGCGGACAAATCTTTCGGCGAAATCAGGCGCGAGTTGAAGATCGCGCCCGCTATCTCCGTAGACCTCTCGCCCGATATTCTCATAAGCCCGATCTCTGACAGCGCGAGCGAACGGGACGTGACGGTCTCTCTTTCAAACAATTCGAAGGAGGGCGCGCGCGGGACGCTCTCTCTCAAGTTGCCTGACGGGTGGAAGGCCGCGCCCGCCGAGACGGCTTTCGATTTGAAGCGCCAGGGCGAGCGCGCGACCTACACTTTCAAAGTTCAGGTGCCCGCGCGGACCCGCGAAGGCCGTTTCGAGATCAAAGCCATCGCTTCAGCGGGAGATAGACGATACAGCAGAGGCTACAGCCGCGTCTCTTATCCGCACATCGAGACGCGGTTCGTTTATCGAGATGCGTCGGCCATCGTCGAGGTGTTCGATGTCAGGGTGGCTCCCGACTTGATTGTGGGCTACATAGAAGGCGCGGGCGATGACTTCGCCGATGCATTGAAACGGCTCGGCGTCAAAGTGGAGACCATATCCGAGCGCGCGCTCGCATCGGGAGACCTGAGCCGCTATGACGTGATAGTAACAGGTGTTCGTGTCTACGAGGTCAGGCCGGACCTTGCGGCCAACAACCGGCGATTGTTGGATTACGTCGAGCGAGGCGGGACGGTCATAGTTCAATACAACAAGGGCGAGTATGCCAGGGGGAACTTTGCGCCTTATACGGTAAAGATGGGCCGCTCGATCAGTCGCGTGACCGACGAGCACGCTCCCATCACATTGCTAGAGCCGAATCATCCGCTCTTCAATTATCCGAACAAGATAACTGCGCGCGACTTCGAAGGATGGGTGCAGGAGCGCGGGGCCTATTTCCTCGATGAATGGGACGAGCGGTTCAAGCCCCTCATGGAGAGCAACGACGCGGGAGAAAAACCTCAGAAGGGCGGCCAACTGATAGCCGAATACGGCAAGGGGCTGTATGTCTACACGGCCTACGGATGGTACCGTCAATTGCCTCGGGGCGTTGCGGGCGCTTACAGGCTCGTTGCCAATCTCGTCAGTCTTCCGAAGGCGAAGCGGTGAAGAGTCATTCGAGTGGGTGCGGTTCGATAAAGTCGGCTCAAAGTTTCCGATAAGGCCGATGCGGATAAACATTTTCCCCTTCAGCCGAGCAAACACCTGCTGAGTTTGCAACGCGGCAGGAACCTGTCAGAAACCTGCTCAAACGACTTGTGCCATTTGGACTCGAAGGCGTCGTGCCGCCGGGAGTGCCGACGGCACGATAGAAGAGACGACTTGTGCCATTTGGACCCTATAGATGATTAGGGAAGCAGGAAGAGAATGTTCAGAGTACCGGCTTCAGCCGGAATAGCCTGTTGGCTTAGGCCCCTTCCGCCTGAAGGCGGTACTCTGAACTCCCG
>JAKEHD010000166.1 GCA_022615215.1 Blastocatellia bacterium | reverse complement strand
CTCTCGATGAAAAGTGTCAATTCATGCCGCGCAGAGTATAATGAGAAATCGCGGCGGCAAGGGCGCATTCGAAGACGGCTCTGATGAGTTGCTGAAGGAGGTCATCGAAATTTTTCAATGCAATCCAATATCTACTCGCGAATGAACGCAAATCTTACAGACAGTTCTTTATGCCGGATGAAACAGAATCGTTCTCTGTCAATCAAGCGGACGAACGGCGTCATCTCTTGAATGACTGATACCCGTCCTTGTAAGTTAGAGACAGCCTTCCAATCCCTTTCGGAGGCTTGATCTTGACCTTCAAATCGCGCCACTTCTCTTCGCTCTTCGTGTCGGTCGGATAGAATCCTATGGCGTATTGATGGCGAAGCTCAAGGGCTATGCGAGTGCATATTTCCACAAGCTCCATCTCGTTGTAAGCGGTTGGGAAAAAAGCGCGCCCGCCCGTCATTCGCGCCATCTCCGATAGTACCGAACGGCCATACCCGGAAAGCGAATCATTGTAGGGGTCGGTTATGCCTATGGCGTAAATTATTACGTCGGCCTCTTTGACCAGATTGCGAAGCTCTTTGTAGGTGTAACGGCTGTTGTTGTCCTGGCCGTCTGAGATTATCAGCAATGCTCTTTTCGAGTGCCGCCCTTGTCGGATTTTCTCGACCGACAGATATGCGGCATCGTAGAGCGCAGTCGATTTCTTTGCCTCGACGAACATCAATCGGCCGAGTATCTGGTCCGCGGAAGTGGTGAAGTCCTGTACGAGTTGGGCGCGGTCGTTGAAGGCTATCAAGAAAAAATCGTCGTCGTTGTGAGATGTTTCGAAGAACCGGGTCAGCGCGCGTATCGACCGGGAAGCGCGCGATTTCATCGATCCCGACACGTCGTAGACCAGTCCGAGCGAAACGGGCACGTCCCTGTTTGAAAAGAACTCGATGCGCTGCTTCACTTTTTCGTCGTAGACTTCGAAGTGCTCTTTTTTCAACCCCGTGACGAATCTGCCGTACATGTCGGTTACAGTTACGTTCAAGCTCACGAGATTCGCATCGAGGGTGACGCGATCATCGGATTTCCTCCTGGCGTCTTGTCGGGATTCAATGCCTTCGCGTTTGGGAGCCGCTGCTTTGGAGTCATTGCCGTCGGGCTTATCGCCCTGTTGTTGCGCGGCATTTATATTTTGATTGTCTGTTTTTTGTTGAAGCGTTGCACTGCCGGTGACTGGAATCGCTCCGGCCAGTAGTATTGCCAGCACAACGCGAGTAAACCTGTTTTCCATGGCAGTCCTTTTGATTATTAGCCCTCGCGTAGGGGCCGGTTGACAGTTACTCAGCGGTGTTGTTTTTTGGCTACGGCAACATAGTATCAATTTATCGGGCAAAAAGCCAACGATACTCGCGCGCATTTTTATGCCCGAAACAATCGAACATCGAACATGAGAATCGCTTCATCCGCGAATCGCCGTAGAGTCGCCGCTCCCGCAACCACACTATCTTGTCGTAAGAGCGGCCTTGCTATACAAGATCGCCGCTATACAAGATCGCCTGGCTCACAGTTTTTCAGCGCGTGAATAAAAGAAGTTCGGGCGCTCGGATGAGCGTGTATAATGGCTTGTGGCGCGCGTGCGGCGGAAATGATCGGGCAGCAAAAGCATCGAGTGTTCAGAGTATCGGCTTCAGCCGGAATAGTCCGGTCGCTTCAGAAAACGAGTGTTCAGAGTACCGGCTTCAGCCGGAATAGCCCGGTCGCTTCGACCCCTTCCGCCTGAAGGCGGTACTCTGAACTCCGTTTTGGAAAATCGCTGATGATCATCTTCTTCTCTTTTTTGATACTCACTCTGCTGACCCTCTCGTTCAGGCATACGCGCGCTCTATCGCTTGCGCGAAACGCCCCCGAATGGATACTCGACGGGTCGGGACTGCTCGTTCAGGGAATCGCCGTGCCTGCCCTGCAAGCGGGCCTGGTTTACGGTCTCTTCAATATCTTCGCTCCCGCTGCGAAAGCGATTTTGAACGTTTCCTGGCCGGTCGCGTTTCTGCTCAACTTCGTCTTGATCGATTACATCTATTACTGGAACCACCGCGCGCTTCATTCGAGGGCGCTATGGGACACGCACGCCGTCCACCACACGCCGGAGGTGATGGATGTCTTCATCACTTCCAGAAATACTCTCTGGACGCCTCTGTTGATCATATACATGTGGGCGAACGGGGCGTTTCTTTTTTTATTGAGAGACCCGTACCCGTTCCTGTTGTCCGCTTCGATCACGGCGGCCCTCGACCTGTGGCGGCACACATCTTTCGCGCCCGAGCCGGGCAACTTCATTCACAGGGCGATGGCTCTGCTTCTCATCACGCCCAACGAGCATACGTGGCATCACAGCAACGACCGCGCGGAGCGAAACTTCGGGGCCAATCTTTCACTGTGGGACCGTCTTCACGGCACATATTACAGCCCTCAGAGTCGCCCCGAACGGCTCGGCATACCATCGCCTCTGAACCTGAAACAGAAGCTTCTGTTTCCGTTCAGGCACAGGAGGCCGGGGCTGGAGCTATGACCGTGATGGGGCGCATAGTGTCGCTTTATCCGGCGATGATTCTCGGACTCGCGGCGGCGACCGTTCTATGGTTCGGATGGCGGCCGTCGCCGTATCAGCCCATCATGCTGGCCGCGATAATATATTTGCTTCCGCCCGTCACTCTGCGGCTTCATCAATCGATATTCCCGATACGGGAAGGGGCGTCGAATCTGTCTGAACGCAAATACTCTCCCTGGTGGGGAGCGCATCAGATACAGTTGATCTACATAGCGATCCCTCAACTTGAAGCCCTTCTCAGAATGGTGCCGGGCCTCTACAGCGCGTGGCTGAGACTCTGCGGGAGCAAGGTCGGGCGCAACGTATACTGGACGCCGAACGTCGAGATAACCGACCGCAGTATGATGGAGATAGGCGACCGTGTGGTCATGGGGCATAGGACACATTTCTTCGCGCATGCGATCAAGCCCGGCCGGAGGGGAGCGATTCTCTATACGCGGCGCATAAAGATAGGCAACGACGTATTCATAGGGGCGGGCAGCCGCGCAGGTCCCGGCGTCGTGATCGCCGATGGCGTCTATCTGCCGATCCTGACCGACCTCTATGTCAATCAGGTGGTAGAATCGCAACAGGAAAAGTTCGAGTGAGGTGAGTCATAACAAATGTTCGAAATGATCAAGAGCACGATCAAGCCTTTCCTGCGGCCTCGATGGGAGAGGTTCCAGGAGAGTTTGAGCGACCCCGCGCAGGCGCAACAGAATCTTCTCAAAGAACTGATCGGCAACCTGTCGGCCACAGAATACGGCCGCTCATTAAAGGTCGGACCCGGCGACGACTATGACGCATTTTCAGACCGCGTGCCAATCAGCGATTACGACCGCATAAGCGAATGGGTCGAGCGTCAGAAGAGAGAAGAGGGGGGCGCGCTGGTCGCCGAACGTGTGATTTTTTACGAGAAGACTTCGGGCAGTTCCGGACCTGCGAAATACATTCCATACACCGCAGGGCTGAAAGACTCTTTCAGTTCGATGTTTGCGATATGGATTTACGATCTGCTCGAACGCGGCCCGCGCCTCGAAACCGGAAGGACGTTCATCAGCGTGTCGCCCGCTTTCAATCGAGAGCAGACGACAGAGCGAGGCAAAAAGGTAGGACTCGATGACGATTCAGAGTATCTCAGTCCCTGGATGAAAAATATCTTGCAACGGTTCCTGGTTCTCCCGCCTTCTATAAAAAACCTGAGCGACCCGGCGAACTTCAAACACGTGCTCGCGGCGCTGCTTCTGGCCGATAGCCGCCTCGAAGTCATCTCTATATGGAACCCGTCGCTCTTGCAGGCGTCGCTCGATTATATTCAGGAAAACAGCGCAACGCTCTGCGATGATTTGCAGACCGGCTCCGTCACCCGTGAAGACCTTGCATTCGAATTCGAACCTGTTGCAGACAATCGATCAGACATTCTCAAAGAGAGCGCCATTCCCTGGACCGAGGTGTGGCCGCATTTGAAATTGATCTCCTGTTGGACGAGCGCGCATGCCGCTACCGCCGCGCGCAGAATAGGCGAAGCGTTTCCGGGGGTGATGGTTCAGGGGAAAGGGTTGCTTGCGACCGAGGCTCCGCTCACTCTGCCCTTGATCGAAGCCGGGGGGTTCGTGCCCCTGCCTTCGGAGGTCTTCTACGAATTTCTGGACACGGACGGAAATGTTTCGCTCATGTCGGAACTCGAAGCCGGGCGGGAATACGAAATCCTTCTGACTCAGAAGGGAGGTCTCTATCGCTACCGAATAGGCGACCGCGTTCGCGTGACGCATTATTACCGCTCGACCCCTTGTCTCGACTTCGCGGGCAGGGCAGACGAGGTTTGCGATATGGTCGGCGAGAAGCTGAACGCGAACTTCGTTCAGGACTGCCTGGAGCGACTTTCGATTCGACCGGGCGGCTTTCAGACTTTGCTGCCGGTCATGCCCGAACGCGGCGCGTGTTATTACTTGCTTGTGATCGATGAGGAGCTCGATAGCCTCCATTCGATTGAAGAGGAACTCGATAGTATTCTGCGTGAAGCTTATCATTACCGTAACGCCCGATTGCTCGGACAACTCGGCCCGGCGAAGATATGTGTCGCTCAGAAAGCGCGCGAGCGTTACTACGAATATTTCATGAGCAAGGGCATGAAGTGGGGAGACATCAAGCACCGATACCTGATTAGAGACCTGGAGGATGCGGCGAATTTGATGGAGGCGTTTGGTCTTTCGCATTGAATCAAACGCTTACGGCCGCGCATTCAGCGGCCGAAAAGGGCTTGAACGCTCCCGCGCGGTCGAGCGCGTCGAATATCGGTTCGGCGTAACCGGCCGAGCGGATCAATGATTTCAGTGTTTGGAGTTTTCCGGCAGTCTCCTGCTCGCATTCCATCTCCTGAAATATTTTTATCTTCTGCGCCCTTGAGAGATGTCCCCTGACCCTTTCCACTTTCGACACGATTGATTGAGGCCCCACCCTCACCATGAGGAAGAGCCGGCTTAACACTTCGACGAGCGATTCTATTTGATCGTGAGACAGCCGTCTTTCATTGAACAACACAAGCCCGCTGCTGTGATGGCGGGCTTCGTCTTTGATTATATGGTCGAAGACCTCGACGAGTCCCGCGTCGTTGCAATCTTTTGAAAGAGCGCGATAATGGCTGATCCCCCAGCCTTCGAGGATGACCTGAATGACGTAAGTAAGAGTGATTTTATCCTGGTCGCGCAAAAGGTCATCGAGCAATTCGATGAATGGGTTATGGATGAAATCCGCCGCCGCTTCGGTTGAGACGTAACGGCTTATCCAACTGAAATGAACGGTCTCATCCGCGCCGAACAGGCTGTAGAGCATCCTTTCTTGAACGCTTTCCGAAAGCAGGCACATCTTCGAAGCGAAGTAGATTCCGCATTTTTCTATGTAGTAAGCCTCTTCGAGCGTGTCGCAACTGCACTCCTTCAAAATCAGTTCGCGCTCTTCTTCCGGGGCGTCACGATAGACGGCCACGCGGTCGAGGTTGAAATGCGCGGCGGGCCAGAAGGCTTGCAATAGGGATTCGCCCGCAGGTTGCAAAGCCGTATGGCTCTTGAGCGCCGAAGAGAGTATGCGGCGCAGGTCGTGGCCACTGCCGAGGTCAGGCAAATCGAGCCGGGTCTCTATTTGAATCTTATCTGAAGACATGGCTTCTCGGTTGATCAAGATCGTATGGCTTCGGTCTAGCGCTTTCAGTCAGCATTGCACGGCTAAAAAAATCATAATCCCATTGCGATTTGAGATTTTACAAGCGAGCAAAAATCCAGGAATGCTTGCAGTGATCCGAGGTGAGACGGTTCATCTGTCACTCTTGCGATCAGTGCTTCCAAGTATGGTCTATACGACTTGTGCTATTTGGAAGAGGACTAATTGATAATAGATGAGACCT
>JAKEHD010000818.1 GCA_022615215.1 Blastocatellia bacterium | reverse complement strand
TAAAGGCTCCTTACCCTCAAGCCCCGATGAATAGTTTCAATCCTTGCCGCGCTGAGTATAAACAGAAAGCAGTAGGCAATGGTCATCGCTGTAATGAGTTGCGCGTCGGGGTTGCGAACATCCTGACGCGCAACTCATAAACAGGAAGCGGAAGTTTTGTGTCATGGGTCTCGCGCGAAAATACAGGAAGTCCTTAGACGAGCAGTGGTCTCTGCGCTTCAAGACCAGGCACCCCGATGGCGATGCATACGATGGCGTGGTTACGCACATCAAACCCGGTTTCATCGTTTTACTGGAAGAAGCGGATTTCGAATTCGACGGCTTTGTCATCCTTCCCAAGAAATACATCAAGGGCTTCCGCGACGGAAAATACGAGCGGTGTTGCAATCAGATACTTCGAGAGAATGGAGCGATCAAAAAAATTCGGCCGCCCCGATGGCTCGATTCCTGCGAGACGATCCCTCAAGTGCTCACAACATTGATGCAGCGAGGCGTCTGGCCCGGAGTCGAAACTATTTTTAATCAAGGCAAAAAGTCTGCCTTTTACCTCGGCCCGATCACGCGCGTTACCGACAAGCGATTTTTTCTCAAATGCTATGATGCGGCGGGCAAATGGGAAGGAATCTACAAACTGAAATGCGAGGAGATATTTAGAATTGAGTTCGATAGCAGGTACTGCAAGCACTTCAATGCCTATATGAAATCAAGAGAGGAGGAGTAACACCCCTCTGGCATTTCCAACCTAATGTGCAACTCTTTTCAGTCCCGGCAGGAACGATTGACACTAAATCAGACCACAGAAGATTAGTACAAAGGTGAAGTTCAGAGTTCAAGCTTTAGCTTGCGCGCCTGTCAGCACCAGCAACCTAAAGGTTGAACTCTGAACTCCGCCAGCACGCTCCAGCGAGTGTACCAATCTCATAAGGCCCGATTTAGCCCAGTAATTCAAGGCTTGGGAACCGTATGCTTCGCGCCAGTCCTGTAGGGACGCCTGATCTGACGGTCTCCTTCAGCCGTCCCTACGGGACTGACCGTATTGTTGTGCCAAACTCCCAGCAGTCAACTGCTGGGCTATTATCAAGCGTCCCTACGGGACTAAACTTCAACCCCAAAGAGTTGCACATTGGATATCTCCAATATCCCTTGCTATTTCTACATCGGAGGAAGTCTGCGCTTCAAATCTTCGAACCATCCCAAAACCACGTTCAATTCTGTGGCCGTCGATTCTGTTTCATTTTTCAGCATGACGAATCGCTGACCATCAGGCGCAATATCGTAGCTCGGCAGAAGAGTCCCTGCTTCCACTCTGTATGCTCCGTCGAGCAGCAATCGCGGTTTCGCGGCTTTGAAAGTCGAACCCGATTCTATGTCGACCGCCATGACGAAGTTGCCTTCGCGATAAAACAACTCTTTTCCGCTGCGCGACCACACAGGGTCCATGCCGCCTTCGGTCGAGATTTGCCATTTGCCACCGGGTCCGGGAAAGGGGCGCACGAAGACTTCCCACCGTCCCGTCTCCTTCGATGTGTAGGCTATCCATCGACCATCGGGCGAGAACATGGGCTGATTCTCATCATAGTCGGTTCGAAGAAAAGGGCGCGGCTTGCGCGCGTCCGGCCCATCCAAAGGCAATATCCAGAGATCGGCCCTCGTTGAAGGATCGAATTCCCAATAAGCAAGCACTTTGCCGTCAGGCGACCAGGAACCCGGCACCTGTATGTTTTTGCTTTTGACGAGTTGTTCGGCCGTATCGCTTCCATCGGCAGCTTTCCAGTAGAGGTTCAGCGGCGGCCCGTTGAGATCGGAAGTAAAGACTATGCGCCGCCCGTCCGGCGTCCAGATTGGCGCAAGGTTGGCTTTCTCGAAAGTCAGTCGTTTGAAAGAGCCATCAGATAATTCATAAGTCCATAAGTCCGCGCTGTCGCCTTGAATGGAGAGGGCCAGCCGCCGCCCATCGGGAGAGATGCGCAGGTTCCAATAGTTGCGCTGACCTTCGACCATAGCCTGCGCCTCTCCCTGCCTGCTCACCCAAAGCAGGCTGCTGTCGGATTGCCGCGTACCGCCAGGCAGATAGACGAGCGTGCCGTCGCTTGAGATGCTGTAATTGGCAGCGCCGCTCACATAACTCATCGCAACCTTCTCCAGGGAAGGCGCTGGCGGGCCTGTCGTCTCAAGCTTCTCCGTATCGAACGGCACGGCTACGAGTCTGCCTCGCCGCACATATACAAGGTGTCCCGTCGACAGATAGCGCGCGCACGTCCCTTTGAACAGAGATCGTCGCTCTCCTGTTTCGAGAGACAGAACCGCTATCTCAGCATCATCCATATCACCGCCCCGCCAGATGGTGAATATGACAGCCTTGCCGCCGGGCAGAATCTCCGGCCAGAAGTGCGAGCGTTCTCCCCTATCGAGGTCGAGCCTCGTCAACTCTTCAGGTCGTCCGCCGGAGGCCGGCACGCGAGATAAACCGTCGAAGAAACGTCGCGCAAACACGATCGTTCCGTCCGGTCCCCAGTGCGCTCCCAACGCATCCGTACAACAGCTTGCTATTGTGACGGGGGTGCCGCCATCGAGCGCGACCTTTTTCAAAGAGCCGCCGGAATAAAAACCGAGCCACTGACCGTCGGGCGAGAAGAACGGTCCATACCCTCCCTCCGTGCCGGGGATGGGCGCAGGGTTGGGCTGATCGAGCCATCGCTCATAAAGCTGATAGCGGCCTTCGTTTCTTGCCACATAAACCAGTCGCCTGCCGTCAGGAGAGAGCGCAAGCGATTGAAATAGCTCCAGTTCCGGCGGAAGCGATTCCGGCAGCGCAAGCGTTAAACGCATGACCGAGCGCGACTCCTTCGAGGTAGAGCGGATCGAAAACCAGCCCAGTACGATGGCTGACACGACCAGAATTGCCAGAGCCGCCGCGCGAAACGTGTTTCTCTCTCTCCACTGCGGCAAGACCGTTTCAGTCTGCTGTGAGGAAGGAGGTTCGGTTACGGGCGACTTATCATCAATCGCCGCGAGCGGTGCGCCATCAGTCTCTTCGCAAGACACAGGAGCTATGAGTCTGTATCCCGTTTTAGGAATGGTCTCGATGAAGCTCTGCGTTTTCGAATCATCGTCGAAGACCTTGCGTAATTCCGAGATCGAACGCGAAAGAACCTGCTCGCTGACGAAGACGTTGCCCCACACAGTCTTCATGAGTTGCTCGCGGGTGACGACCTGCTCCGGTCTTTCGGCCAGGCACAAAAGCACGCGCATAACCTTCGGCTCGATCTGAATAGTTTTGTCGCCTATGGTGATACGGTTCAATTGGGGCTGGACGAGCCACTGGCCGACGCGAAAATCGGCGGTTAAGCCATTCTCTTTGTCTACATGGTTTAGCATATTTCCGCAATCACCGAAAAGATAGAGACCCGACCCCGAATTATAGCAACGAGAACACCGACGTGCGAGCAGTTGCGATAAGTTTATATGAAACCGGGTGAAAGCCGTCGTAAATGGTCGACCTTTATTCTCCTATACCGTTTTTTAACCGGGACCATTCAAATTCCTGAGAAAAACCTATAGAAAATTTCGCCTCCCTGCCGCGCGATTTATCGTAAGTTGACAATAGCTATGAATTTTACAGATCGCAAACAACCCATCGAGGCATCCTCGCGCGAGCCGATGGTTTTTTCGCGTTTGAGTAAGATGGAACTCGGACAGTATCTGACTATAAGCATCCCCCGGCGTCTGCCGTCCGAGATAAAGGGGATCGATGTGGTCGGTCGCGCTCGGCTCATCCCTGATGTCCGATTCAAACAGGTTCCAGGCGGCGCTCAAACCGGGGGGCGCGAGGTGTGGCAGTTGCAGCCGCCCGTAATAACCGGCCCGATTCCAGAAGAGAGCGACGTTGCGGTCTATAACTCCGACCGCATCGCAATCGTTCCGATGAAAGCGGATGAACAGGATCATGATATGTTGTTACGCCTCAAGAAGCGTCTTGACGAATTCCCAAAATGGCCGACCGCAATGAATAAACCCGGCGGTCGCTCCAGTTCTAATAATCGGTAAACCAGGCATTTGCTGCCTGATGAAGAAGCAGAAAAGGTGAAAAATATGATGAGACAACACGGTGGCTCTGCGCGGCTCAGGCGTGTGATCGTTCTGGTCGTCATGCTCATTCTTACAACAGGTCTTTTCAAAGGCGATGCCTTATCACAGAAAAAGAGCGCGTCGCCCTCTTCAAAAGTCGCGCCCACTGAATGGGCCGCTTATGGGCGCGACGCGGGCGGCTCGCGCTTCTCTCCCCTCGATCAAATAAACCGCAGCAATGTGAAGAACCTCAAGGTGGCCTGGACCTATCGAACGGGCGATGTTTCGACGGGCAAGAATGCGCGTTCGTCTAGCGCGTTTCAATCGACCCCCATCATGGTCGACGGAACGCTTTATGTCACCACCCCTTTCAATCGCGTCATGGCTCTCGATCCTGAAACGGGCAAGGAACGGTGGACTTACGATCCCAAGATCGATTTGCAGAAAGGGTATGACAATCAACTCAATTCGCGCGGGCTTTCGATGTGGGTTGATTCGAAGCTAAAACCCGATCAGCCCGGACGCCGTCGCATCGTGATAGGCACCAATGACGGTCGCCTGATAGCCCTCGATGCCGCGACCGGCACGCCCTGCGCCGACTTCGGAGAGAACGGTCAGGTCGACCTCGCGCGCGGCGTGGGCGTGAAACGACAGGGCGAGTATCAGGTCACATCGCCGCCCGCCGTAATCAACGACCTCGTAGTGGTGGGTTCGGCAATCGGCGACAACCAGAGAGTAGACGCGCCGAGCGGAGTGGTTCGCGCTTATGATGTTCGCACGGGCAAACTGAGATGGAGTTGGGATCCCGTGCCCGCCAATTACAAAAAGCCCAAACCGAAAGAGGGCGAGGCCGATTATCATCTCGGCACTGCAAACGTCTGGTCGATAATCTCTGCCGACCCTGAACGCGATCTGGTCTTCCTGCCGGTCGGAAACACAAGCCCCGATTATTATGGCGGCCATCGTGAGGGCATAGACTATTATTCGAGTTCAGTGGTCGCCCTTCGCGCCTCGACGGGCAAGGTCGTCTGGCATTTTCAAACCGTGCATCACGACGTTTGGGATTATGATGTACCGGCTCAACCCGCGCTCATAACCGTCCGTCAAAGAGGTCGCAGAGAGATTCCCGCCGTAGCAGTGGTGACGAAGATGGGCCATCTCTTCATCCTGAATCGAGAGACCGGAAAACCGATCTTCCCCGTCGAAGAGCGGCCCGTCCCTCAAGGCGGAGTGCCCGGCGAAAAGCTCTCGCCGACTCAGCCTTTCCCGATACCCGCGCACAGGCTCTCGCCCACTGAACTCAAACCCGAAGACGCATTCGGACTGAGCGAAGAGGCCCGCGAAGACTGTCGCAATCAGATAAAGGCGCTCAGGCAGGAAGGGATATTCACGCCGCCGAGCCTCGAAGGCACGCTCGTATATCCGGGCGATGTCGGAGGGATGAACTGGTCGGGCGTATCGTTCGACGATAAGCATAATTTATTGATAGCGAACACGAACCGCTTCGCACGCCTCGTGCAACTCATACCGCGCAAGGAATTCGACCCGAAAGACAGGGCGAAATACAGAAGGAATCCGACCTCAGAACTCGCGTCTCAGACCGGAACGCCATATATTATGTTCCGCGAATTCCTGCTCCACGCGGGTCTCGGCCTTTTCCCCTGCAACCCGCCGCCCTGGGGCACGCTCGCGGCGATAGACCTCGTGACAGGCGAGAAACGCTGGGAGGTGCCTTTAGGCGTGATGCCTGAATTCGCCGGCCGTCCCGAAGCGGCTCAGTGGGGATCGATCAATCTAGGCGGTTCGATAGTCACGGCGGGCGGCCTCGTCTTCATAGGGGCTGCCAGGGATACATACTTTCGCGCCTTCGATGTGGAAACAGGCAAGGAGTTATGGAAAGGCGAACTGCCCGCAGGCGGTCAGGCCACGCCTATGACCTACAGCGTGAAGGGCAAGCAATACGTAGTCATCGCCGCAGGCGGTCACGGCAGGGCGCTGACGAAACTCGGCGATTACGTAGTTGCGTTTTCGTTGCCATAGTTGTTGATGAGCAAGCGGGGCCGCGTGTCAGATCATGCGGCTCCGCTTGATAGTAAGGTGATGAAAGCTGTGTTGAAGGCACCAAGTTAAGTTTAGCTTGATCAAGCATTCTGCCCCTGATCTAAAATCCAAATGTCTCTAAATACCTTGTCCATATTTCATCTGTATATTTCTTGGCATACTCTTCGGCATAAGTTTCACCACGATTCGCCCTCAATTGTGACTTGCTCGTTATGCTATCGTGATGATGACCAAGTTCATGTAATAGAGTCGCCAGGAGTTGATGCGCCCGTGCTGTAGAATCATTGAATTTGCAAACGACCTCTTTGCCGCGCCTTTCACAAGGAACCTCTAATTTCTCCAGGAAGTATCTCTCCTGTTCATACCCTTCCGGGCTTAATTTGATCCACAGGTCTTTATCCCAGGCACAAACGTGGACGACCCCAGGAACATGATAGCCAAAGATTCGCGAACTGCCTGGGGCCAGTACGATCGCATTGAGGCTTCTACATAGTTCTTGCCAATTAGGCAAGATGCCGATGAAAGTCTCAATATCTTTCTGTTTGAGAAGATGGCGGTATCCGGAACCTGGCCTCTTTCGATCAATTACCGGGAAGGGCTGGTCAGAGTTGTAGTAATCAGGAGTAACAGCCCAATTATTCTTCCTTTGCACTTTGCCGCCAATAACTTTTGGGGACGTTTTGCGTTTCAGCCTATTCATATTTGTGAAAGCCCTTCATTTCTCCAATTGGATTGCGAAATCGCTGCGCGAGCCTAAAATGGATTATACCGTATTATGCAATAGACCTTATCGGCAATAGGGATTATAGGTTGAACTAACCAAATGCCAAACTACCGAGACCTGAAAGATAACCCTCGCACCTTTTTAGCCGCAACCGGCTTGACTCATCAAGAGTTTCAGGTCTTACAAATAAGAAAAATCGAATGCGCAAAAAAGGTGTCTTCAAAAAGAGGATTGAGCGAGGGCGGCAAGCAAGGATCCCCGCTCGCGCGCTCTCGACTCAATCACCGGGAGGTGCTGCTTCGTATGTTCTTCTATTTCGGACGGCTCTACGGTTGCAGCCACGGGGTCGTCGGCCAATCGTTTCCAGGGGGGCTTCGCTCCATAATTATAGTCGCCAAAGATTATTACAGGGGTTCCATAAGCCGCTATCGAACGCCTCGAATCCGAAAGAACCCACTGATCGGCCCAGGAATAAATCCACTCGGCGTCTTCTTCGAGCAATCTAACGCATCCGTGACTCGCCGGGTAGCCCGGCAGGTCGTATTGATGAAATGAAATACCTTCTGAATTATCGAGGTTGAAACACCAGGGCAATATCCAGCTTGAGTCGACCGTGCTGCGCGTAAGTTTCGCCTTCCAGTTCGTGTGATAAAGACGCGCGGGCGTAGGCGTGGATTTCTTGCCCGTGGAGGTCGGTCCCCAACGGACGAGCTTGCCTGACTCGTAAGCGCCGAATGCCTGAACTCTTCGAGACACGAAGAGAATCTTGGGTATGTCGCGCACCTGTTCAAGCTCAAGCGGAAAAGGAGCGAGAACCAGCGGGTCATCGGTCTCATCGGGTATAAAGAGCGTATCGCCTTTGCGCAGGTGCTTTATGTCTATGCGATTGACCTTGAGGATGAGCGATCTCTGCTCACCCTCGAAACGCTTCTTGAATTCCGCTATCGATCTGGTTCCCTGCACGGGGAATGCTTGATAAGCAATCGGAGGTTTCGCAGGTGTCCGCTCGATTGTCAAATCCGTATCGCCTGTTGCTTTATCGTTCTCTAATGCCTGTGCTGCCGCTTCGATCACAGGAGTTGAAATCTGCGCCGGATAGGGTGCTGCGCCTCGACAACCTGTCACCGAGGCGAGCAAGAGAAGAGCTATAACGATTTTTAACGAACGACGTTTCATCGTCGTCCTTAGATGAGGTTATCTTCGATTGGTTGCTTTGAGCGTGCGGAGGGACGAGTCGCCTGTGGCTGGAAATCGGCCTGACTCATTCAACCAGAGCAGTCGTATAAATTCGTTGTCGTGGGTCTATCGCCCGACCCGTGTTAGAAGGTGCGGCGGAAGTTCGTCCTGAAATTCCGCCTGTTAAAGATGCTTCCGGTTTGACCGTATAGCACGCCCTGTATGATCGAGAGGCGGGCCAACACACGCACTTCGGGCCTGTGAAACCTGTCGCCTGTGAGCCGGGCGCGCTCGAAATCCGCCTCCGAAAGCGATGCCAGACCCTCCAGGCATCGCTGGGTCATGCCGGTGAGTTGAATGGTGGGTTGTAATCGCATCTCACCATCTTGAAAAGTTTCGCGGATGTCGAATCCATCGAGCACTTCGGCGGCAGTAATCAGTTCGTTCAGATGGTCTATCGTCGATTCGATGAGTTCGAATCCTCGCAAAGGGTCGATCTGCGCGTAGGCGCGAGCGACCTGAAGCCGCAAATCGAGTTGCTGATAGTTCGCCGCGCGGCCTACCACCTGATAGCGCACTTCGTCGAGGAGTTTTAGCGCCGTCTCTTTGCCGAGGGCTTTCTCAGCGGTCAGGGCCAATTGAATCATCATAGGCACGCGCCTGTCGACGGGCTGTATTTGCGAGATTCGTTGCCGGGCTTCTTCGAGTTTCTCGCGGTCGGCCGCTTGTACGAGCGACTGATTCTCGATGTTTGCGAGTATCTGGTTCCGCCTGTTGGGATTTGAAATATTGTCGTTGGCAATCTGCCGCGCGCGGTCGAGGTCGCCTTCACTTGCAGCCCTCGATGCCGCGCGCTGATATAGCATCTCTTGCATCTGCGCGGGCGCTCCGGCCGCGACTTCGAGCAATGTTTCAACGGGGACATTGCTCCGCATATACCGGCTGTATTCGTTGAAATTCCCGGATCGCGAGTCGTTCCTGCTGATTTCATCCGTCCTCTTGCGCAATGCCTCGGCGCGCGAAGGCGCATACTTTTCGATCTCAGGCATCAGGGACTGAAGCGTCCGAATAGCATTCCGGGAATTGTTTCGCCTCCTCGAATCCGAAGAGTTCGCCGCCGAATTGTTCAGGGCAGCCGTAGTGACCATATCGAGCAATTGCGTGAAGCTCTGCTCGCTCATAATAGTCAGTTTATCGTTGCCTCCCGTTTTACTGCCGCCGGAGGCGGCCAGCCTGAGAAGGCTTAGAGCGACGTTCATCGCTTCCTGGTTTTGCGCAAGGTTTTCGGTTCGAAGCCTGGTAACGATGTCGCCTGCAAGGCGCGCCGCCGCCTTTTCATCTTTGCTCTGAAGCTGAGTGAGGGGCGCGATCACGGCGCTCGAAACCCCTTTTTGCAGGCTCTCCTGAGCGAGTTCGAGAGCGCGCTCAGGGTCGGTCGCCGCTACCTGGGCGGCGAGGTTCATTTCCAAACGGTCTTCGTCGTCAGAAGGTTGCCTGCCGCGCCCGGTTGCCTGAGTCGAAGGCGGCGGGCGAGTGGCGCGCAAAAATTCCAAAGCCATCTCGGCATCGCGAGTGGCGATCAGTTGCATGATTTCCTGGCGCAACTGCGTGCGGCTCTGCATCAGTCGGCGATTTTGAGCCTCGTCGCTCGTGCTGTAGTTCATCAGTTGTATAAAGCCGCTCATTACATCTCTGAAGATAATGCGAGCGCGCTTCGCGTCATGCTCCCAGAGCATTATGGCCGCATGAGACTGTATCTTGAAACGGTTCTCAGGTATCCTGAGCGTCGCCGCGTCGACCACGACCTCGTCGAGCAGGGCGAGCGCCTTCTCCTCAAGCTCTTTGCGAGCCTTTTCTTCTTCCTCCGTTTTTGCGGTCTCCTGACCCGTAGGGGATTGCGCCGGAGCGTTTGAGAAGATGAGAAGAGCGATCAAGAGAGATGCGACCAATCGCTTGAGAGCCATACAAGTCTCCTTTTAGAAAAAGCAATACTCGAATCGTTATGAGCCGGCCCGGCCTCCGAAGGCGGGAGAATCCGATCTGAAAGCAGTCTGACGCGGGCCATATCAAGGGTATGATTTTACAGAAGTCCGCGTCAAGAGCCTAACGCCGAGCGATCGTTATGCATTAACCTTGCGGAATATAGATGCGGTTTCGAACGAACCGCACCTGCCGGCACACCAGGCATCGCGTCTCAAGCCAGCTTATATATGTAGGCATCATCAATCAAGACCCCATCAATTACATTTTGAGAGAACCTGATGCCCGCGATACTCCGGCCTGCGGGAATGGCAGAGCGGAAGTGTGAGATTACGGGATCGTTCGAGCTGACAACGAATATATCATTGATGGATACTCTCCGCTGATCTTCAGGTATCCCGGAAATTATCGAGCGTATATCCTGATAGACCTTCCTGGGACCTGCGCTGCTCACCTCCGGGCTTGCTATGACGAAACGCCAGGTATTGGATTCAGGCTTATAAAGCCATAACATCGCATCTATAGTAAGGCTGCTTTTCTGGAGATGTTGTGCCAGTTCTGCTCCGGCAGAAACCATCTCGGTTGATAGAGCCTCTTTCACCAATATTTCTTGAGCCATGATAAAACCCCCTTATCACTTACGAGGGCTGAGTAGAAGTTATTCACCTCAGCCTCCGATTTGCCAGTTTGATACCGCGATTGTTCCGACCAGTTCTGCACTATCTTCCAATTATCGGCAAAAGCTGCACTCGCCTACATTTCCTGCAGGTGTTCAGGCTCCAGTCCTGAAGCTTTAAGAAGTTTCGCAGGATCGTGTTGATAAATAGCCTCGATGGTTTTCCGGTCTGGCGGGAAATCATACTGTCTGGTTTTTTTTGCTATGCAGGCTTTGAATGCGCACTCTACAACGTATCCTAAAAGATAATAAGCTCCGTCGAAGTACTTCCGATCCAGAAGCGCCTCGGCCTCTTTGATTCGCAATTCGGCTAAATTCTGAAAATCGGAGCGATTCATATTTCCGATTATGCTGAAATCGTGGAGAGTTTACAACCGGTTCCATACTGCGCACGGCATGGAACGAAAGTTTTCATTGAGATCTCGTGGGTTGCGTGCCTCTTTTGAAGTGCGGCGGCCCTTTACGGCGGCTTTCCCTTCCTAAAAGCCGCCTCTCTGAGCCTGCCCATGCCGCCTCGGCTACAGATTTCTTTCTTCCGGCACACTTCAAATATGCATCGCTTTTGGAAAAGCTTTCATTTCATCCCGCGTTCAGTGTGACTCAGCGGCATCTCATAAATTCTATATGTTTTGGAGCGATTGCCACCTATCAGTTCGGCCGCGCGGTTCATCATAACGTTGTTCTCAAGAACCCAACTCATCTCGCCTTCGGCATAACCATGATCGGGGACGCCGCGATATACTTCGTCGTAGAAGACAGCGGCGATGCCGAGGTTCTGATACTCCTTTATGATCCCCATGATGATTATCCGAATGAATTTTATCTTGCGCGCGTGCCATAGGAGCTTGATGAGTCCGAAAGGAAAGAGCCGCCCGCGAATCTTTTTGAGCGCGCGATTGAGGTCGGGCACCGCCAGAAAGAACCCGACAGGCTCAATATCCGCGCCGTTCGCGTCCAGGCGTTCGGCTATGTATACAACCTTCGGGTCGACTATCTGTTTGAGGTCTTTTGCGATGTGAAGGAACTCCGCTTCGCTCACAGGCACGAATCCCCAGTTATCGCTCCAGGCATCGTTATATATTCGGCGAACGAGCGCGACCTCGCGGTCGAAGTTTTTCAGATCGACCGTGCGAACCCGTATGCCACCTCTGGTCTTTGTGCGTTCGGCGACACGTTTCAGTTTGTCAGAGAGATTGAAATACTTCGCAGCGATGGCATAAGCGTACAGGTCCATCGCTTTTCGAAACCCGTAGCCTTCGAGCAATTCGGCGTAATAAGGCGGGTTATAGGTCATCATTATCGCGGGGTCCATATCGAAGCCTTCGACGAGCAATCCGCATTCGTAATTGGTCGAGGGGCTGACAGGCCCGCGAATAACTTCCGCCCCACGCGCTCTCAGCCATTCTCTCGCGCTATCGAGCAAGGCCGTTGCCGCTTCCGGGTCTTTCTCGACTTCGAAGAACCCGAAGAAGCCCGCGCGCTCGCCGTGATACTCGTTATGCGCGTGATTGAGTATGGCCATTATGCGGCCCGTCGGTCGCCCGTCACGATAAGCCAGAAACATCTCCGCATCCGAAGTCTTATAAAAGGGATGGCGCGCGGTATTGAGAATATCTTTCTGCGCCATGCGAAGAGGCGCTATCCAGTGAGGGTCATTGCGATAGAGCCTGTAAGGCAGGTCGAGAAATTGATGCCGCTCTCTCGGCGTGCGAACATGCCGAATCTCGATTTCACCCGTGCTCGCTCTGGCCATTTTGGTCGTGCTCATAGCAATCGATTCGCTCAGGCGGATTATAAGGAAGTCCGAAGGTTCGCACAACGCGATCAACAAGAGTGCGGTTCTCAAAAGTCGGTGATAATACCACAGGCGGCAGTTGGCGGGATGTTTTCCTTTCAACCATACGCCCGACTTTATGGAACCGCACCCTCCGAGTCTCCGAGGCGCTCGAATATTCGCTCTGTCGCCTCAGAGTCGGCAATACGGCCTCCGCTCCCGTTCCATTTAAAAAGCGGATTGTAATTTATGCCAATAATCTATCGCGGCGCTTCGATGGCCTTGCCCGGTATCAGGGTCGGCCCGCCGGCGCGCCTCAGCGCCTCATTCCATTTAGGAACTGTCTCAGCGATGAATTTGTTCAACTCTTCCATCCCCTGCCGGAACATCGGTTGAAGCTCCAGGAAATACTCCCTCTGCGCAGATGTCGGAACGGCGTTCGTGCCGTCTATCGTAAAAAAGAGCCTTCCGATGCGGTCCCCGAGCCGAGGCCCTCCGCTCAAGCCCCCTCCGTCCTGCGAGCGCGCAAGGCGGCCCTGTTGCGCTTTCACTTCTTTCTTGTAATCCGAAAGAGTCTTTTCAAGGTCTCTGGCCGCGTCAGGCATGCGGTCCTTGACGGTCTTTTCTATCTGCTCCAACTGGCCATTGATGCTGTCGAGCGCGCGAAGCCCTTCGTTTATCGAAGACTGCATGTCGCGCAGCTTCATCGCGTGATCGAATTGCGCGCGCAGGTCGCTCTCTGCGATTTTGACCGTCGGGTCCATGCGCACTTCAACGCGCTTCTCCAATGTCTTATCTCCGACCATCAGTCTCACCGTGTAAGTTCCGGGCAAGGCTTGCGGGCCGCGAGGGCCTCCGAAAAATGAGGGCTGGTCTCCGCTCGGCGGGCGTCGCTGTTTTGCGCCTTCATGGTTCAAGTCCCAATTCGCGCGATTGAGTCCCTTCTCTTTCGGCACATTCTCCATCTCGCGTATGACCTTGCCTGTGCCGTCGAGTATCTGAATCTTGACTTTGCTCTTCTCGTCCGGCTTCTCTTTCAGGTAATAGGTTATCAGCGCGCCATAATTGGGATTCGGCCCTGCAAATACCTTATCGCCTATGCCGTACCGCGTGAAGCGCGTCGTGAAGCGCAAGGTCGGGCGAACGTCGAACAGGTGCGCGTCGCTCGCCATCACTTCGCCGCTCATCTGCTGAATGGGCGTGGCATCATCGAATATCCATACGCTGCGGCCGTGAGTCGCAAGTATCAGATCGTTATCCCTCGGATGCACAAGTATGTCATGCACGGCCACCGTAGGCAGGTTCTTCAAATTGAGCGGCACCCAATCGTTCCCGCCCGTGTAGGAAGCAAACAGCCCCAACTCTGTCCCTGCGTAAATCAGATTCGGGTTCCTGGGGTCTTCGCGCACGACCCACACGTAAGCCTTTTCGGGCAGGTTCCCCGTGACGTTCGTCCATGTGCGCCCGCCGTCCGAGGTCTTGAATACGTAAGGCCGGAAGTCATCGAGCATGTGTCGATCGAAAGAGGCATAAGCCACGTTCGCATTCGCGCGCGAAGGCTCTACGTGAGAGACGGGCGAACTCGGCCCAAGGCCGGGGACATTTCTTATGAGATTAGTCCACGTCCTGCCGCCATCGGTTGTGAGTTGAAGATTGCCGTCGTCCGTGCCGACCCAGACCACCCCCTGACGCGCGGGGGATTCTGCAAGGCTGATGATCGTGTTGTTATACTCGGCCGTGGTGTTTTCCGTAGCCACAGGGCCGCCCGCGTCTTTCTGTTTTTCAGGGTCGTTGGTCGTAAGGTCTTCGCTTATCTTCTGCCAGGTCTTTCCGAAATCCGTAGACTTGAAGACGACGTTACCGCCGAAAAAGACCGTGTTCTTATCGTGAGGCGAGAGGTGTATGGGCGCGTTCCAGTGAAAGCGGTACTTCATCTCGCTCGCAGGCCCGCCGCCGCTGCCCTGCGCAAAGGGGCTGACCGCCTGCTGTTCGCGGTTGCGAAAATCGGTTCGCACTATGCTTCCGCCCTGAGACTCGGATAAATATAAATCGGGATCGTCCGCGTGGTTCATAGTATAGAAGCCGTCTCCGAAGCTCACCATGCGCCAGTCGTCATTCATGATTCCGGCAGGCTCGCGCGTGCGGCCGGGGCCGGTCCAGCTACCGTTGTCTTGAAGGCCGCCGCTCACGTAATAAAACGGCTGCCGGTTGTCTGCGTGAATCTGATAGAACTGGCCTAGCGGGATGTTGTTGACATATTCCCACGTCTCGCCCGCGTCGTAAGAGACGGCTATGCCTCCGTCCTGCCCCTGCCATAATCGATTCGGGTTTTTAGGATCGATCCAGAGCGCGTGATAATCTATGTGAGTCCTCCCGGTTATCGAACGAAACGTGCGGCCTCCATCGATAGAGACGAAGAGAGTAGAGGCGACGGCATAAACACGATTTTCATTCGTCGGATCGACTCGCAGGTCCGTGTAATAGAAGCCGCGACTCACTATGCGGTTGTCTCTGGATACCGCTTTGAAAGTTTCTCCGCGATCTTCCGATTTGTAGAGTCGGCCCTCTTTCGATTCGACCATCGCGTAAACAATGTCTGTGTTGCTGGGCGCGACCTTGACGCCTACGCGGCCCATAAGCGTCGGCAATCCGTCGGTCAGCTTCTTCCAGGTCCGGCCCGCATCGATGGATTTATAGACTCCGCCCTTTTCGCTGCCGCTCGTGAAGGTCCAGGGCTTGCGCTCGAACCTCCACATCCCAGCGTAGAGGATGTTCGGATTGCGAGGATCGATGTCGAGGTCCGATACTCCGTGCTCCGAATCGATGTAGAGAGTCTTCTGCCAGGTCTTGCCGCCATCGGTTGTCATAAAAACCCCGCGCTCCTGGTTGGGGCCGAATGCATGGCCGAGCGCGCCGACGTAGACCATATCAGTATTGAGCGGATTTATGACTATGCGTGATATGCGCTCGCTGTCTCCCAGTCCCATGTGCTGCCAGGTCTTGCCGCCGTCGTTGGATTTATAGACGCCGTCGCCGAACGATACGCTGTTGCGCGTGTTCGACTCTCCCGTGCCCGCCCATATCACGTCGGGGTTCGTGGGGTCTACGGCGAGGTCTCCGATAGAGATGGTATTCTGGCGTTCGAAGACAGGCGTCCATGTGGTGCCGCCGTTAGTGGTCTTCCATATCCCGCCGGAAGCCGTCCCGACATACACGAGATTGGGATTGCCCGGAATGCCTTCGACATCGGCAGTGCGCCCGCCCATGTTCGCGGGACCTATGCTGCGCCATTCGAGCCGCTCGAAGGCTTTGACATCTATGGAATTCGCTCCGTCTTGAGCAAGGGCTGGAATGTTTAAACAAAGAAGCGAAACTAACAGACACACAGCGTACAACACCTGCGAGCTTGGGTATCTACGCATGATATACCTCCGGATTATGCTGATTTTTATGTGACTCGACTCAAGAGAATAAACCAAAATCCCTCGGCCGTCCAACGCGCAAGCAGGGCCGTTTGCAATCGAAGTATTAACTGATACAATCGCTCGCCGGATGGCGTTATGTGGTCACGCGAAGATTCGTGACTACTCAGCCTCCGCGCGTTCCGTAGGGACACCCTGAAAGTAGCCCGGCAATTCATTGCTGGGACTAGCGTGTGTGAGCAAACCGAGTCCCGTAGGGACGGCTGAACCGACGACCCGCCCCGACCTCAGCCGTGCCTGCGGCACTTCGAGACCGGGGAAGAAAGAAATCTTTAATGGGCTTCTGGCTCCCAGCAATGAATTGCTGTTGCTCTTATCAAACGTCCCTGACGGGACAAAGAGTTGCTAAGTAATTATCGGTTTGAACTCAGAGGGTCGCTTTTTGTCCGTGGTCGGTGGTCCAGAGCGTAGCCGCTCATAAGTTCGTTGTTTCACAAGCCTCGACACACGCTCGCGAACAACGGACAAAGGACGGAAGCGTACTCGCTGCCGGACGACGGACGAACGAAGATATTCTCTGTGCTATCTGTGTAATCTGTGGTTGATCTTCCGGCCCCTGACAACGGACAACGGACGACGGACTAATCACGCATCACGCATTACGCATCACTTCGGCTGCACTTGCGGCGCTCTGTTTCGCGCGGTCGAATATCAACGCATCGAGCGAAATCCTTCCGGGGTGGACGAACACGAAAGTAAGCGCGATAAGGAAATATAGCCCCGCCAGTTCGAAGCCTGTGCCGGTGCTTATGTGATAGTAGACCGCGACCATCATGGTGAAGGCGACAAGCGGGCTTGCATAGCGCGTCCATAAACCTGCGGCCAGAAGCACCCCGCCGACGACTTCGGCCAGCGCGGCGCAGACGGCCAAGAGCCTCGCGAGCGGAAAACCCAGGCTTGCGACAAAGCCTGTGAATCCCCAATTATGACCATGCACGAGATTGGCATAAGCTCCTGAAATTTTGCCGAACCCGTGATATGCGATCAGCATTGCCGCCGCGCTCAGGCGCAGCAGAAAAAGCGCCAGGTCGGGCAGCATCGAAGGCCGTTCTTTTACGTTCTTTTCCTCCACCACGAATCTCCTTTTCACTTCGCGCCGGATTCGCGTTCGAGCACTATGTCGAAGACCGCCGTCTCAAACTTCCTGCCGTTCATGACCTTTTGTTCGGCCGCAACGGCCAGCGAAGGTTGAAACATAGAATCCATCTCTCGCTTCGGGTCGTCCTGGAATTGAATCTCCGTGACAAGCGTCTTGTAGCCCGGACAGACCGCGAGTACATGAAAATGCGCGCACCGCCAGAAGTTCGGATTCGGCTGATAAGGAATCGGGCGAACGGATTCGAACTCGTAGTAGCCTGTCTCGGTCGTCACGAGCCGCCCGCGATTTTTGAAGTCCCCGTCACCGCTCGAATACTTTCCCTCGTGATCCACGTGCCAGAGGTCGAGCACTACGCCCGGCAGCGGGCGGCGCGTGTCGATTGCCCAGACGCGACCTGTCATCACAAAAGGCGTCCCCGGCTCGAAGGGCGGACAGATCTTCGCGCGAAACGGCGCGCCCTGTTTGTAAAAAGGTCCGTAAGGCATGGGCGTGATCTTCTTCAATTCACCCTTCGCAAGAACAGTCTCTTTCGGCTGCGGTCCCATCTGTATGAGCACACGTTCCGCTTCCGTATCGCTCAGACTTGAGAGAGTAGGCCGCGCGTCAGCCCTGAGAATCAATCCCGCAGACCCGGCCGCAGCAAGGCCCAGGCCCGTCTGCTTCAGAAACTTTCGTCGTTTTAAATCTGTCATGGTGAGCGTTCTCCTTTTCAGAACATCGTGTTGATGACCATTGCCGGTTTGCATATCCGGCTCGCTTCTCAAAACAAAACAGGTACATCCCCCGGCATCCGGGTCAAGCGCGTTTACGCAGGCCGTCATAGTAGACATTATCGGGTATAAGGTTTTAGTGAATCTCTCAATAACTTCTAATGCAGGTTCATTTGAGTTTTCGGCCAGCTTGTAGTCTGGAAGGGCGGCGATTCGCGCCTACGCTTGCCCCCGCCAATTGGCTATAGAGCAAGCAGCGG
>JAKEHD010000817.1 GCA_022615215.1 Blastocatellia bacterium | reverse complement strand
GGCGTTGTTGAAGAGTGGGGCGAAAAGTTCTTTTGTACCAGGCTGGGAATGGAAACCCTTGTGAAGATGGAAAAGGTTTCGGGGGTGAAGATCATTTTTTAATATGGAGCGATTGTAAGATGAGTTTTGATGAAGCTATTAGCCGACTTGATAGGCAGGCAGCGGCTTACGAACTCAACATACTGGTTTGGGGACCGGGAAAAGATTCAGGCGAACATTTTGAGAAGCGACAGAAAATAAGACGAGAGATTAACAAGTGCTTCTATAATGCTGATATTCGTTTCAGTGAGGATTTGGATTTAACTGAAAGTTTGCCCGGTATAGATGAGTTGGATTATTCGGCCCAGGAACTCTGGCATTTAGCTGCTTGCGATATTTGCATTGTGTTGGACACGTCCATAGGGGCGGGAGAGGAAATAGCCTACTACATTCGATCTCAACATGCTCACAAACTACTGATTCTGACACATGAGAAATACAAGTTATCAACCAATTTTCCGGCTGCTTTGCGAAAACATCAAAATCAATTGTTCTATGACGATCAGCAATATGATTCGTGCAATTTGGTTGAACGAGTTCTGACACGTGTCAAAACTGTTGCGCTTGGCAAACTTATTGGAATGAGGATTTGAACACAAGACGATACAGATCGATTCGATCACTCCTGAATAGCGATCTGCGCCCTTTGAAATCATTGGCTACCCGTAAACCCCCTTGCCTGACTACCGATTCCACGTAAGCTATACTTGGAATATGACCGAGCGAAACTCTTATGATGCAGTCGTCATAGGTTCTGGCCCTAACGGGCTTGCGGCTGCAATTACGCTTGCGCGTGCGGGCCGGTCTACGCTCGTCATCGAGGCTCAGGCGGGCTTAGGCGGCGGGATGCGCTCTGCGGAATTGACCCTTCCCGGATTTACGCACGATGTCTGCTCGGCCATACACCCGCTCGGAGTCAGTTCGCCTTTCTTTCGCGCATTGCCTCTCGGCGAGCACGGTCTCGAATGGATATATCCGCCCGCGCCCCTCGCCCACCCTTTCGATGACGGAACGGCCGCATTGCTCGAACGCTCTATTGACGCGACGGGCCTCGGCGTAGGAATCGACGCTGCCGCTTATAAGAAGCTTATGCAACCTCTGACCGATGATTGGGAGAAGCTCTCGGTCGAGTTGCTCGCCCCGCCCCACCTGTTCAGGCATCCGATTGCAATGATGCGGTTCGGCCTGCGAGCCATTCGCCCGGCCAGAGGGCTTGCCCGGAGCCTCTTCGAAGGAGAGCGGGCGCGGGGATTATTTGCGGGGCTTGCTGCGCATTCGATACTGCCACTCGATAGGATGATGACCGCTTCATTCGGACTTGTGCTGGGCGCGGCGGGGCACGCAATCGGCTGGCCGCTCCCTCGCGGGGGTTCGCAGAAGTTAGCCGATGCAATGGCGTCTTATCTGAAGACGCTTGGCGGAGAGATCGTTACAGGTCGGCCTGTACAATCCATGAAAGACCTGCCCCGGCACCGCGCGGCGCTCTTCGACGTGACGCCTCGCCAGTTGCTCGAAATCACGGGCGATCTTTTTACGGGCAGGTATCGCCGCAGCCTCGCCGGCTACCGTTACGGTCCCGGCTCGTTCAAACTCGACCTTGCGCTCGATGGCCCTATACCCTGGAAGGCGAAAGAATGCGCGCGAGCGGCGACCGTGCATCTTGGCGCGACTCTCGATGAGATTGCGGCTTCGGAAAGCAGCGTGTGGGAGGGACGGACGCCTGAAAAACCTTATGTGCTCGTGGCGCAGCAGAGCTTGTTTGATGAGACTCGCGCGCCCGCAGGCAAGCATACCGCCTGGGCGTATTGTCACGTTCCGAGCGGGTCGGAGTTCGACATGACGGAGAGAATAGAAACTCAGATAGAGCGATTCGCGCCCGGCTTCCGCGACCTTATAATAGCGAGAAGCTGTATGGGACCATCGCGGCTTGAGCGGCACAACGCCAATTACATAGGCGGGGACATAGGCGGCGGAGCCAACGACCTGCGCCAGTTGCTCATGCGTCCCACATTGAGCTTGAACCCTTACGCGACACCTGCCAGAGGCGTTTATATATGCTCTTCTTCCACGCCTCCGGGAGGCGGCGTGCATGGCATGTGCGGTTACTACGCCGCGCTCGCCGCCCTGAATCAGCTATCAGCTACAGAGCGGAAAGCTGACGGCTGATGGCTGAAGACTGATAGCTGATGGCTGTCATCCGTCGCCCTTTTCTTTCCGCTCGCTGATATAGCGTTCGACGACGTCGATGAAGGCGTTCAAACGATCATCGGTCTCAAGGAGTTTTACGTCCGTGCGGGTGTGAGACTCGGCCAATTGGGAGACCTTCGCATCGGTCCCGAGCAGACAGGCTTCGGTCTTCTCCTGTATATCGGCCAGCTTGCCGAGCATGCCTACTATAGTCAGGGTGGCGTCGGTCAATCTGCTCAACTGATTCTGAAGGTTGCTCAGTATTTCATGGTAGCTGACTTGCAACTCTCTGCTCTGCTGTATATCGGCGGCAAACTGGGCCTGCTGATCTATGAAGAATTGCAGGGTTCTTTCCATCTCTTCATTCGTCATACTCTTCTCCAATAATTCGGTTGGGGCAAGGCTTCTCATCCACAGATGTTCAAGGTTGTTTTTTACGCAACTCCCCGGCCTTCTTATACTCGCGGTCGGCCTCCTCTCTGAGGCCCTGGCTGTAGAGCGCGTGGCCGAGTTTCGTGTGCAATGTGTCGTTGCCGGGATTTACGTTTATCGCCCGTCTGTAGCTTTCAGCGGCCTTCTGCCATTGTTCGCGGCTGAAGTATTCATCGCCCAACGCGGTCAATATGGCGGGGTTGGTCTGATCGAGCGACGCCGCGCTCTCGAACTCCGTAAGGGCGTCGCCGGTCTTACGGTCGCGGTAAAGCAATGCAAGGTTATAATGCGGCGTGGCCCATCGAGGGTCCGCTTCTATGGCTCGCTTGAAGGCCCTTTCGGCCTGCCAGTCTTCGAGCTTGCCCATGTAGAGAATTCCCATCGCGTTTTCGACTGCGGCAAGTTTCGCGCTCTGCAACTGAGAGAGCGCACGTTCGGCTTCATCATAAAATTGCAGAGCCACGAGCGCGACGGCCGCGCTCAGTTTTTCCAGGGCCGCCACCTCGCTCCTTTCGGGCATGAGCGACCGGGCGCGATTGAACATCTGCCCGGCCCGTTTGAAATCCTCGACGCGGTCGGATATGTTGTCGCTCCGCACATCCCCGCCGACTATGGACCGGCCCGAAACGGTCAGGGCGTCGACGAGCGTGGATTTCAAACGAGAGAGTTCGGACGCCGCGCCGGGAGTTGCGCTCAGTCGTTGATATATGTCCCAGGCGCTTGCGTTCTTAGGCTCGATCAAGTTGCCCGATGCTATTGCCATCTGAAATTGCAAAAGGAGCGGAGACGGAGCTGCCCCCGGTTCGGGCGCAGGTCTTGAGACAATGATTTCTTCGCCACGACCGGTGGACGGGACAGAAGAAAGCGGGGCGGTCTCAGGCAGAGGGGCGACGGGTTTCGGCGCAGAAGGAAGGCTTTTTTCCTCGGATGGCGCTTCCGTTGTTGCGGCCTTCGGGTTAGAGGGCGCGGCCGCGCTTGTGTCGCCTTTGTTGACCGCTCCGATCTCCGCAGATCGGGGCGGCGCGGGAGCAGGTTTTTTCGGAGCGGGCGGCTCTGTACGAGCAGCCTTCGCGCCCGATGGCGGGAGGGCGCTCGTGTCCGCCGGTTTCGCTTCATCGGGCTGCCGGGCGCGAGGCGAGGCGGGGACGCTTCGCGCAGGCTGTGAAGTATTCGCCGTCGGGTTTGACACGGGCGGCGCGCTGCCGGGATTTACATTTCGAGGAGGCGCTGTGCTCTTCGAGGCTTCGGATGTAACGGGTGTTCTGTTCCTCGCTTCGATAGAAGACGGAGATTCCGTTCCTGCGGTGGAACCCTCCCTTACGGTCGGGCTACTGACAGGGGCGGCGGGCGTCGCCGGTTCAGGGGTTGCCGAACCCTCCTTCACGGTCGGGCTACCGACACCTTTCTCCCTTGATGCAGGGCTTGAAGGAGCGGGCCGGGGAGGAGGCGTAGTCGAAGGCTGCCGCGCAATTTCGACGGATTCGGTTCGGCGTGTCGTATCGGGTCTGTCCGGTTGACCGACGGCAGCGCGCTGGCCCTCGGCGGGCGGGCCGGGGACCGAGGCTCTCTGCCCGGACATGGCTATGGTCGCAAGCCCCGCGCCCGTATGCCAGGGATGTTGCTTGTTGGAAGTGTCTTCGGCCACACGCGCGGAGACGAAATCGAAGACTTCGGCGGCTGTGATCTGACTGCGACTTCCGGGTCCGGCGTTCCCCGACAGGGCGTCGACAAGATATTTTGTGAAGACCCCCGATTCATCCCATCGCCTGCCCTCGCGAGAGAATTCGCCCGGCCCGCTGGCCAGAATAACGGCCGCCCCGGCCCTCGAAGCCGGGAGTTGATCGAATGCCTGCACGAACCATTTCGCGGCCGTTTCGTCGTCGTCGGGAAAGAAATCCCGCCGGGCGGCGTCGGCGATTATGAGCACCTGACGGGCGCGAACCCTGCGAGAGAGCGCGTGGCCGAGATCGCTGACGGAGAGGGCCGTGCTGTAAGGGGCCTGAGGGTCGGAGTCGTAGCCCAGCAGATACGCCTCATTGAATTCGCGTTCGAAGAAGCCGTGCCCCGAAAAGAATATGTAAACCGTATCGCGCTCTCTTGCCGAGCGCGCGAGCCAGTCGCCCAGAGCGGTTTTGATTTGAGCTATGGTCGCATCGGCTCCCGTCAGGAGGCGGATATTCTGTTTGCTTACGCCGGACTTCTCAATCGAATCGGCGAAGGCGCGGGCATCGCGGTCTGCGAATTGCAATTGCTGCCCGCCGGGCAGTTTCGCGTACCGGGATATGCCTATAACCACCGCCCAGACCTCGGAATCGTTTTGTGTTGCAGCGCCGCGTAATTGCGGGACGAGGCATAAGGCGAAAAGGGCAAGCATCGCCGTCAGGCGAATCAGTAACGTCGAGACCGAAAGCGGCCGCAGAGCAAACGGCCGGAAGTCGAGAAGATATGAAAATCTCTTCGACTCGCTCTCTCTTCGCTGGCCGGTTCCAAAACGCATACGAATCAGCCCCGCTGTGATTGTAGAGGTCTTTTGCCGGGGTGGTTACATACGATTGAGGGCGCGACCTTCTACAGGGTAGAGGCAAGCGCCCTCAGTCAATTCAACAGGTCCGGCCGCAGCCGGGGTAAAACCTGCTTATTTGAAGCTCTCTACTGCCGTTTCTTCATGATCGTGGGTCTCGAAGACCGTCAGCAGCTTGGTTATCATAAGCAGGTCTTGAATCTTTTTCGTGAGGTTTAAAAGTTTCAATTGCCCGCCCTGGTTGTTGGTGGTCGTATAAGAACTCACGAGTTCTCCTATGCCTGAGCTGTCGACATAGTTTACGTCCCCGAGGTTGAGCAGAATCTTCTTTTTGCCATCGTCGAGGAGACCGCGCACCGCCTCTCGCAATTGCACGCTTCCTTCGCCTATGGTTATTTTGCCTGATAGGTCCAGGACGGTTACGTCACCCGCCTGCCGTTGCTTTATACTAAGTTGGGCCATCTTGACTTCTCCTTTTATACTCTGGTTTTGCTAATCGGATGATTGCTTTTGTTTGGTCAACCGCACGATGCTCCCACCTTCAGGGTGAATGGAATATTCGACTTCATCCATGAAAGTGCGCATATAAAAAATGCCACGACCGTTCGGGTTGAGCAAGTTGTTTGGGTCGAGCGGATCGGGCAGCGCAGAGGGGTCGAATCCCTCGCCGCGATCTCTGACATAAATCGTCAGCACGTTTTGCTCTATGACGAACCTCACGTCCACCTGTTTGTCGTCCGCGCTCCTGTTCCCGTGCGTTATGGCGTTTATCACCGCTTCATGCACGGCAAGCTCTATCCAGCTTGCGTCGTCTTCGCTGAAACCGAGTTTGGCCGTCATGCTCTTGGTCACTGAGCCTACCATGTCGACGAACTCCAGTTTGCTGTCAATCGATAGCTCGATGGTTTCAGTCATCAGCAAGCCGCATCCCCTTCCAGCAGTCCTTATTGACGATGCGTAAAGCGATTTTACCGGCTTATGCATCATTGTCACAAGACGCGACATTGTGTAACATGGCGGAAGTTGCAATGTCAAGAACGATCAAGATCAGCGGTCCCGACTCTCTCAGCGGCACGCTGAACATTCCCGGCGACAAATCGATTTCTCACCGTGTGGCGATGCTCGCTTCTCTTGCGAGCGGGCGCTCCGAAATAGGCGGGTTCGCCACGAGCGCCGATTGCCTGACGACCCTCGAATGCTTACGGGGGCTAGGCGTAGATGTAGAGCTTGACGGTCCCGTTCTCCGAATACACGGCAAAGGATTGCGGGGATACCGTCCGGCGGAAGAGAGGGTTTCGCTCGACGCGGGGAATTCAGGCTCGACCATAAGGATATTGAGCGGGTTACTTGCGGCGCAGAATTTTACTTCCGTAATAGACGGCGATGAGAGTTTGAGACTGAGACCTATGGCTCGCATCATAGAGCCGCTCGCATTAATGGGCGGCCGAATCGAGGCGAGGGAAGGGCGTTATGCCCCGCTCACCATTTATGGAAGAGACCTCGCGCCAATCTCTTATGAGAGCCGCGTCGCAAGCGCGCAAATAAAATCCTGCGTCCTGTTTGCGGGGTTGTATGCCGGAGGGCGGACTACTTTTCGTGAGCCTGCCCCTTCGCGCAATCACACGGAGTTGATGTTGCCTGTATTCGGCGCGGAGGTGGAGACCGGCGAAGACGGACGCTTCAGAATTGCCGCTGTAAAGGGATGCGATCAGTTGAACCCTGTGTACTACCGTGTGCCGGGCGACATTTCATCAGCGGCCTTCTTCATAGCCGCCGCAGCCCTTTTGCCTGGGTCGGAGATTGTGATTAAAAATGTAGGTCTCAATCCCACGCGCTCGGCTTTCTTGGAAGTATTGAAAGACCTGGGCGCGGACATAAGCAGAGAAAACGTCTTCGAAAATCACGGAGAGCTTGTGGGCGATTTGCTCGTGAGAGGCCGCCGACTCGGCACCGCGCCTGAAGGCATGGTTTTATCGGGCGAGATCATACCGAACATCATAGACGAGATACCCGTGCTCGCGGTCGTTGCAACTCAGACGGAAGGGCGTCTTGAGGTGCGCGACGCCAAAGAGCTTCGAGTGAAAGAGAGCGACCGCATAAGGACCGTCGTCGATGGCCTCAGGGCGCTCGGCGGACGTGTGGAAGAGTTCGAAGACGGCTTTTCCATCGGCGGGCCGCAACGCCTCAAAGGGGGTCGCGTCGAGACGGCGGGCGACCATCGCATAGCCATGGCCTTCAGCATGGCGGGCCTTATGGCCGAAGGCACTACGGAAATCGCAGACGCCGACTGCGCCCGCGTTTCATTCCCTGAGTTTTACGACCTGCTCGCAGCGGCGACATCCGGAATTTGAGGACCGAAGAGGCGATTGCCTCGAATTGCGAATCGCGTATAGAATGGCGGTGACGCAAACTCCCTTTGCAGGAAGGTGGCAGAATGGCGAACGATCGAATCTCGTTAGTGATGGAAGAGGTGACGGACCCTGAAGAGTTGGCCGGAGCGCGCGCGCAACGCGAGCGATTCGACCGCAATGCGGCCTGGCTGCAAGCGCACGCTGAGGAAATATATTCGCGCCATCGAGGAAAGTGCTTATGCATCGCCGGTGAAGAGTTGTTCGTCGCCGATACGCCCGAAGAGGCCCTGGCCCTGGCTACGGCTGCGCACCCTGAAGACGATGGGAGTTTCGTTCACTATGTACCCAGAGAGAAGTTATACTGCGCGCGGGGTAAAATGGTTTTTTCCTGGGAGCGCAGGCATCCTGCCTGCTGGCGCTCGCGCATTCAGGAGATTGAGGGAAACTGTCAATTCATCCCGCGCGCAGTATAAATTGCCCAAACCGTAGTGCGGTAGTTTATCAATGACAAACGTAAGGGGAAGGCTTCGATTTACACTTGGCGGACTTGCCCTCGTTTTGCTGGCATGTCCACTTACCCTGTGGGGATGTGGACCCGGATGCGATAGAGAGATCACGATTTCTTTGGGCAAGTATGATTCCAAGGAGGCCGGATTGCGCGCATCAATCCCGATACTTGCCGCTGAGATCCGCAGATGCCCCGACGCTGAAATCTATAGAATAATATGGGTAGGGTCGGAAACCAACTCCAATCACGACAGGGCATATAGACGTTCTTTATTCTATGACCGCAGGTACAAGAGGATAGGGTATGAAGCAGACGCTTTCAGTGGAAGCATTGGCAGGACGTACACTGTAGATGATCTAGCAATACAGGCCGTCGCTCAAAAAGGTGGCACACTCGAAGACTTCGCGGAGTACGAAAATCCCCAATGACCTGTGAAGATTCTGTAAAAACGAGCCTTGATAATAACTCTCTGATTTTTCTAGTCGGCTTCATGGGGGCGGGCAAAAGCACCGTCGGGCGCGTGCTGGCCGAAAGGCTCTCCTGCGAATTCATCGACTTAGACGATGTTGTAGAAGCGCAAACGGGCCTGTCCGTTCAGGCTATATTTGCCGAATCGGGCGAGGCAGAGTTTCGCAGACTCGAACGCGAAGCTATAGAGTCCTGTCGAAAGATAAAGCGCGCTTGCGTAGCCCTCGGCGGAGGGGCTTATGTATCGGAAGAGAATCGCGCGATCTTACGCCGTCTCGGAAAAACTGTCTGGCTCGACTGCCCTTTGAAAATTTGCCTGACAAGAATCGCGAGCGACCGGTCGAGACCTTTGCTTGGCGGTGAAGGCGAGATGAAGGCTCTGTTCGATAGCAGGCGTCCTCACTACACGCTGGCCGATTATCGCGTCGAGACAGGCGTGCTTCCTGCCAAATATGTCGCTCAGGCGATTATCGATCTCCTCGGCATATAGCCTTGAAGAGACGGGTGAAACGGCAAAAATCAACCACCGTATTGCACGGATAACACAGATAAAGATTTCTTTCTTCCGTCTATCCGTGAAATCTGTGTGATCTGTGGTCAAAAAAGATACTGCGTGATCTTAGCGGTCTATCTTTTCGAGATCGCATCTAGCTCCGACGAGGGCCGTTTTGAATGAAGATAATCGCACGAGGCCGGGTTTCGATTTAGGCGGTTTTGAAACGAACTTTTTCTGAGTGTAATGCACGGCGACGCGCGGTTGCTCGCGGGCTTGCGAATAGAAGGCGGCTATCTCGGCGGCTTCGATAATCGTGCGCTGCGGAATCTCTTCACGGCGGGGATTGCGCACGATGATATGCGAGCCTGGATAATCGGCCGCGTGCATCCATATATCCTGCGGGCGGGCCATTCGGAATGTGAGCGAGTCGTTATCTCGGTCGTTTCTTCCGACCCCGATTTCATATCCGTCCGAAGATAGGAACCATCGCCCTGTCTTTTTCTCGCCCTTTCTTTGCGATTTCCCCGTCGAGTCTTTTTCCGCCTGGCCGCCCATCTTGATTTTCAATAATCGGCTGGCATCGCCCCTGACTTCATCGAGCCGATGCAGTGTAGGTTCCTCTTCAAGGCTGCGCAACAATTCGGTAAGCGATTCGAGGAGGCGACCTGTCTCTTCTGCGCGAGGCCGGAGCGCGGCAAGGGCGCGGCGCGCTTTCCGGTAGCGATTGAAGTAATTCGAAGCCGCCTGTTGCAGGGTGTTGCTCTCTCCTATCTCTATCTCTATAACGGGCTGATCCGCGTCGTAGTAATCGATCACTTTCGCTACGCGGTTTTCTACACGTGCCGTTGCGAGATTTGCGAGCAGGAGGTCTCCGTATCGTTTCAGCCTTTCAGGGTCTTCGAATCGCGCGAGATCCGATTCCAGGGCGCGTTTCATCGTCTCCTGCTTTTTAATTCTATCTGTGAGTATGCGCTTGATCCTTGCGAACTCGCTCTGAAAAGATTTTGCCCGGTCGAGGGCCTGATAGTATCGGTCTGCGGCCTCTGAGAGGGAAGGGAACTCATATCTTCTTAGCCCCCCGGCCTGAGTCAACTCGATATGCGAAAGCAGAAGATCGGATTTCGGATTTATCAAACGGTCCCCTACTTCTTCGAGCGGGAAGCGCGAATAGACTGAAGGAGCGGGTTCTCGATTGAAAAGATCATCGAAGAGCGAGCGGAGCGCGGAAGCGGGAGTTTGACTGAGTGAGCGGGCGAGGAACTCTTTTTTCATCAAAGGTCCGAAAGGGGACGCAGGGCCGAAGAATTTTTCCAGCGCCTCTTGCTCGGTGATGCCATCGTCCATCTCTTCGAGTAGGAGGGCCGCATCCGAATCGCTTTCATTCAAATCCAGGCGGTCTCCGACGCTGCTCGCGCCGCGATCTTTCAGCAGGGCCTCAATGGTCTCATCGCTGCCCAAAAGATATGCGTTGGAACTTCTCCCTGTGAGCGCGAGGATGAGGGAGTTTTTCGCCTTGTCGCCGGCGGCGTCGAATCTTTCGAAATCGAGTCGGGCGATGCGGTCGCTGGGGTGTTTGAAAATATTTATGAGCTTCGCTCCGACGATCTTCTTGCGCAATTGCGAAACGAAAGCGTGCGAGACATCGCCCTGCTTTCGAGGGCGGTCGGCCAGGTAAAGGGCCGGGCCTGCGGGGTCGAGCGATGCGAGAAGCGCGCGATCGTCAGGGAGGTGAAAATCGATCAGCAAATCCGCGCCGTGGAGCGAAACCCGCGAGACCGCCCGCCCGATCAATTCCGCCGCCATCTCCCGCACGATGGCTGAGAGGTAAAAATTCTCCATGCGATCATCTTAGCAGGAAGAAGCGAGCGGTGATTAATAATCGCGGGCGACCAGGGTGCCGGAAAGATAGTCTTGCAAGCCCCTATGTCTGCGATTGGTCAGCGGCCAGAGCAGGCCGACAAGGAAGGGGAGGTCCGCAAAATATGCGGCGGCGCGCAAAAGCGCACGCGCTACGGTGGGCGGCTCTTGAGTCTTTGCCTCGACTACGCGGGTATTGGTGAGCATCATCCCGAAGGTCTTTCCGCACAGGCATTGAGTGATGGCCAGATAGAAGAATGCCACAAGCAAGACGATCATCGCGGATGAAATCCATGTGGCGGAGTCGGCGAAGTCGCCGTTCAGTATTTCGACGAGGGCCAGGAAAGGCGTGCTGCTGGCTGCTATCACGAACAGGTCTATGAAAGTAATAGTGAAATGCACGGAGCGCGGAGGTATCTCCGTAGCTTCGCTCTCGTCGGCCACAAGGAGATGGCCGAACTTTCTGACCTCGGCTTCCAGATAATCGCACGGTTCGATTTCCTCAAGGGCCGTCGAAGGGAGCGGGTCGTCTATCGCAGTGTCAGAGGTTGCAGGCGAATCGAGCGGGTATATGGAGGACTCGGTTTCGACTCGCGGGAGTTCTTTTCTGACCGTCGTCACGCTCTTGCTTCGCGCGGGGGCTGCCGCTGCCGCTGTCGGTGCAGGAGAGGGTTCGATTATAGGAGCAGGGCTGAGTTCGATTTCAATCGCCGGTTCCAGCGCCCTTGCGGTGGCTTGATAATCGGCCGTGATGGTTCTTTTGGTTGTCGGCTCAGTCCTCGGGGCGTCTATCCTGGGCAGTCGGTCACGGCGCGCTTTTTCGCTGGCGCGGCGGACGCGGGCGAGCGCCGCATCTGCGATATGATAGTTCGACCTGGATTCCTGGCGGGCAGGTTCCGATGATAGAGTAATACCCTTCGTCGGAGGGCGGGCGCTTGCGCTCTCAGAGCGGTCTCTGCCGGATGGTCTCTCTTCTTTATGCATGGAAGCATCCGGCATTGACGAATTCATTTCTTGCGGGCGGGTTGAAGAAGAGGCTCGCGCTTCGCCTCGAATGTTGCGCGGCTCCTGTGAATGGTTTTCAGAGGTGGCAGCGGATGCGCCATATTCAGCATTGCGTCTGGCTTTAGCGGCGCGGACCCTCTCTTTTATTTCGGCTTTCCATTCCGGGGGAGAAGGCTCATTCGGGACCGGTGGCGCATCCGCGCGGGCTTTTCGCGGAAATTCAATCAAGCGCGATGAAGAGTATGCATGATTTCTTCTAGGATTTAATTCTCCGCATCGCGTGCAGCGGGTGATCGTGCTGGGATAGTCGTGCCCGCACTCCTGGCATTTCATGAATTTTACACCTCAATAGTACGGGAGCTTCCTGGCGATACGCGCCGGATAGTATCAGAAGCCGAAAGCGAGGTCAACCCCAAGTAGTGTCTTTCTTGAAGTTCTCTAATCTTATCTAGGGCCATTCAGTTTTCAACCCTGCGACAGCAATTGCATTGTTGTATACTGCGCGCGGCGCGGGACTTGAAACTTTTCATCAGGAGCTTCCCCGGTGAGCGATTTTTTGGAGTGCGGCGGCCTTAGACGCCGATGCGCGCGAGCTCGCGAAGCTCTTTGAAAGGACTTAAGGACTTACTCGTTTTGTAGCAGCCTGCATCGCCGCTGCTTGCAGGACACTCCAAATATGGTTGCGGCGCTTGCGGAAAAACTTTCATTTTACCCCGCGCGCAGTATAATAATGGCCGGAGATGCTATAGTCCTTAAGAAAAAGATTTTAGAATCGTAGGGGCAGACCTGCATGTCTGCCCCAATTCGGGCGCACACATAGGTGCGCCCCTACCCAAAAACATTTTCTTGAATTCTATAACTCACCGATTTCAGGTTGAGTGCTCAATCTCGATTCTGTGCCGACGATGGAAATCATCTTCTCATCAACGAAGGCTGAATGGCTCTCATATACCGCTGTCCGGTGAGTGTGTAAGTGTGAGCCGCCGCTTTTCAGTTTGATTCCTGCTCGATTTGTTGTAGAATGCGCGCGTTCGTACAAGGACTCAAACATACTTTATCGTACATAATAAAACGCGGCCGCGAAATTCGAGTGCTGCCAGGACTGAGGATGCCGACATCAGCGCCGCCCGCGGCGCGTTTGGGCAAAGTCGGATTCGCCAGCCGGACTCGCACTGACCGGAGCATATTCGCTTCGCCGACGCGGCGAGTGGGGGACGCGGGGACGCTCGTAGTCGAGCTTAGGCGAATCCTCTCCCCGTGT
>JAKEHD010000816.1 GCA_022615215.1 Blastocatellia bacterium | reverse complement strand
TCGGGCCTGTTGCAGGAAGCTCGCACTGCGAGGTCGAACACATCGGGCTTGTGCTTTCAGGGCGCGCGAAGGTCTCTATGAGAGACGGCACCGAGTATGAAATCAGCGCGGAAGAACTCTTTTTCGTAGCGCCGGGGCACGATAGCTGGGTCGTAGGCGACGAGCCTTACGTCTCTTTGCATTTCCTGGGCGCAGACGAGTATGCCGCGTAGTTGGCCGCCTGTCTCGATGCTTGAGGGGTGTAAAAGAGATGCGGGCGGCAGATGTTACATTGTTAGATCATTCACAAGGAGGTAACAGCGACAATGCCTGAAATAACCATCACTCGGCCGGACACGTCTGAATATGCGCCTTACTACGAAAGATATATTTCTCTCGTGCCGGAGGGCGATATCATCGCTCTGTTAAGCCGACAGCTTGAAGAGACGCTCGATCTGCTGAGAGGCATCTCCGACGCAAAAGCGCAATACCGCTATGCGCCCGACAAATGGAGCATAAAGGAAGTGATAGGTCACATAATCGATAGCGAGCGGATCTTCGCTTATCGGGCGCTCAGGTTTGCCCGCAACGACGGCGCTCCTCTTGCCGGGTTCGAGCAGGACGGTTATGTGCGCTATGGCGGATTCGATGGCCGGGAGATGGCGGACCTGCTCGAAGAGTTTGAACATGTCAGACGGGCGAATATTCACATGCTGAGGTCGTTTGATGATCGAGGGTGGGAGAGGCGCGGGACGGCAAGTGAAGCTGAGGTGAGTGTGAAGGCGCTGGCCTATATAATAGCCGGGCACGAGCGGCATCACGTGCGAGTGCTGAAGACACGGTATCTGTAAAGGAGCAAAGAAGGAAATGAGCCAACAAATGCCTTATTCGATAAACACGGACATTCGATTCAATCCGCTCGAACTCATAGATGTTTCAACAATAATTGCGGAGTGTCAGGATGAGTGGTTCAATCAGACGCTCTCGAAAGTGAATGACAGCGTCGTGCGATTGGGAATCGTTCGAGGCGAGTTCCACTGGCACAAGCATGATGAGGAAGACGAGTTCTTCTACGTCGTGGACGGGCAGTTTTTCATAGACCTTGAGGGCCGCACTGTCGAGCTTGGGCCCAGGCAGGGATTCATGGTTCCAAAAGGGGTGATGCACAACACGCGCGCGCCCGAGGGCGCTGTGACCCTTATGGTCGAGAAGGCGAGTGTGATTCCGACGGGAAATTAGATCAACTCAAGGAAAAACAGCCGCACCGATTACTCGAATGATTATCTGAAGGGACAAATGACCGGACTCGCGCTCGCCCTCGTTCTAATGTCCGCAGTCATACACGCTACGTGGAACCTGCTTGCGAAGCGCGCAGGCAAAACGGGAAGCGTCGCGTTTATATGGCTCTTTACGGCCCTGAGTGCCGCCTTCTATGCTCCGTTCGTAATCGCAATAATCATCATCAAGCGCCCGTCTTTCGGAGTGACGGAATTGCTATTCATCGGCGGCAGCGCCGTCCTGCATGTGCTTTATTTTCTCGCCTTGCAGAATGGCTACCGGGCGGGCGACCTCTCGCTCGTCTATCCGCTTGCTCGCGGCACAGGCCCGCTGCTCGCCACCTTACCTGCCGTTCTCTGGCTCGGAGAAAAACCCGGCCCGTTAGCCATCGGCGGCTCATTGCTTATATGCACGGGGGTCTTTGTGATAGCGGGCGGGACCGGAAGACACGGGCGAGGCGAAACCTATAAGGCGATCCTCTATGCTTTACTTACGGGCCTATGCATAGCCGCGTATACGATCTGGGACAAGTACAGCGTCGGTTTCTTGCTCATACACCCGATCATATACGAATGGTGCGTGAACGCCGGCCGCAACCTGACGCTTATTCCGGCGGCCTTGCGCAAGCGGGATGAGATAAAGTCTGTCTGGCGAGAGCATCGCCGCGAGGTGCTGGGGGTCGCAATCCTCAGCCCGCTTTCATACATACTGATGCTCACGGCGATGGTGACAAGCCCCGTAAGCTATGTGGCTCCTGCGCGCGAGGTCGGCATACTCATAGGCGCGGCTTTAGGGAGCCGCGTGCTGGCCGAGGGGCAGGCCCGGCTCCGGCTGGTGTCGGCGAGCGCGATAGTCTTAGGGGTCGTGTTTCTGGCATTTGGATAGAATCCACGCGGCAACGGTTCGGCGTCGGGAGGGATGATTTGAAGATCGTTTCATTTCACACACTCACAATTCGGCATCGCGATTGCGATTATGAGATTTCCTGCTTTGTCAGGCCGGGCAAGCAGGAAACGATAGCCTACCTGCACGGTCTCGGTTCCACGAAGTACGATTTTTTTGGCGCGGTCAACCAGGAAAGGTTCAACGATTTCACGCTGGTTGCATTCGATCTTCCGGGTTGCGGCAATTCCAGCTATTTCGATCAGGTAACACTCGAAATCGATGACTTGGTTGAGATAACGCACAAGACCTTTTCATCTCTGGGACTGGATGGGTTGTCTTTGATAGGGCATAGCATGGGCGGAATGATCGCGCTTCTCTATGCCCGCAACTATCCCGAAGAGGTGAAGCGATTCGTCAACGTAGAGGGTAATCTTGCGCCGGAAGATTGCGGTGTGCTCTCTCGTAGAACGGCTCAACTCACCTGGCAAGAGTTTGTCGAACAGGACTTCATGAAAACCTTGCAGGCCGAGTTTGCGTCGTTGCCTTACACAGGAGCGCGTGTTTTTGCCGACACATTCCGCAAAGCGGTTGCCGATCAGGCATTCCACAGCTATTGCGTTTCTATCGTTGAACACTCCGACAGCGGCAAATTGATGCCGATCTTCAAGCAACTTCGCCTCCCTCGGCTTTTTATATACGGAGAGGCTAATAAACACCTCTCTTATATATCCGAACTCGGTAATAGCGGTATTACAGTAGTCGAAGTACCTGGCAGTCATCACTGGCCTCACAGGGACAGCCCGGAATTCTACTTCAAGGCGATTCATGAGTTCATAAAGGGATCAGGATTTCGCGGATCAAACCTGTGATGGAAAGATTCGAACTCTTGAAGATCGGAGAGCGAGTTTTCGGCCGGGCAAATTATACTGCGCGCGGGATGAAATGACAGTTTTGAGTAGAGATACCATCGG
>JAKEHD010000815.1 GCA_022615215.1 Blastocatellia bacterium | reverse complement strand
TTCACGAACGAAAACGGGTTCGCCCGCAAGCCTTGCAAGCACCTCGACGTTCGGTCCCACGCGGCATATACGGGGCGCGCGAATGAAGACCGCTTCCATCCGCCCTCCTTCAAAAACAGTGTCGGCTTCGCTTATAAAACTATCGACCTGTCGGCCGTAAGCGTTGCGCTCTACGGTTATGTCCATGAGTCCGAGCGACGTTTGCGCGGGATTGAGAGCCTCGCGCGCGAGCAGTATAGCGCCCGCGCATGTCCCGAATACGGGATTGCCGCTTTTTGCGAACTCCTTGATAGGCCCTTCGAGTCCTTCTTCAGTCAGGAACTTGAGCATGGTAGTGCTCTCGCCTCCGGGCATTATCAAACCGTCAAGCCTCCTCATATCTTCAGCCCGACGCACTTCTGCGTAATCTACACCCAGGCGCGCAAGCACGCGCGCGTGCGCCGCGAAATCTCCCTGTACTGCCAGTACGCCTATCTTCATAAACCATGTTAATGATGAACGATGAACGATAAACGATACGACCGCATTCTATTCCGGCCTTCATCCCTCATCCTTCATCCTTCATCCTTTCTTCCCTCACCATCCGCGCGTCTGCAAAAGCTCGCTCTCATCCATCTTTGAAACGTCGAGACCGCGCATGGCTTCGCCGAGTTCTTCGCTCGCTTCAAGGACCGCTTTCGGGTCATTGTAGTGGGTGGTCGCTTTGACTATGGCGCGGGCGCGCACAGCGGGGTCGGAGGATTTGAATATGCCTGAACCTACGAACACGGATTCCGCGCCAAGCTGCATGCATAGGGCCGCATCCGCAGGCGTGGCTATGCCGCCTGCCGCAAAGTTCGGCACCGGCAACCTTCCATCGCGCGCCACCATGCGCACTATTTCGTAAGGCGCGCCAAGTTGCTTCGCTTCCGTCATAAGTTCTTCTTCGCCGAGGATGGTGAGCCGCTTGATTTCGTGCGTGATGCGTCTCAGGTGGCGGACGGCTTCGACTATATTGCCTGAGCCTGCCTCGCCTTTGGTGCGTATCAATGCCGCGCCCTCGCCTATGCGGCGCAATGCCTCGCCGAGGTCGCGCGCCCCGCATACGAAAGGCACCTTGAAGCTCTGTTTGTCGACGTGATGCTCTTCGTCTGCCGGAGTGAGCACCTCGCTCTCGTCAATGAAATCGACGCCGAGCGCTTCGAGCACCTGCGCCTCGGCGAAGTGGCCTATGCGTACCTTCGCCATGACGGGAATCGTAACCGTCGCCATTATTTCACGAATCTTTTTAGGCGAAGCCATTCGAGCGACGCCGCCTTCGGCGCGAATGTCTGCGGGCACGCGCTCCAGGGCCATCACCGCCACAGCGCCCGACTCTTCGGCTATGCGCGCTTGCCCGGCGTCGGTCACATCCATTATGACGCCGCCTTTCAGCATTTCGGCAAGCCCGGTCTTCAATCTCATCAAATTGTCTGTCATATCATTCCTCCTTATCAGCTTTCAGCTATCAGTCTTCAGCCATCAGTCTTTTTTAGCTGATAGCTGACGGCTGGCGGCTGATGGCTGATTCCGCGTTACCACACAGGGACGCCGCGCGTTTCTCCATAATAGAATAGCAGATCGATGTTGCCCGGCGAGTGGCCCAGTTCGCGCAGCATCAGGCACACCTGCGCGCGGTGATGCACTCCATGATTTGCGGCGTGCATCATCACCTCTCCTAGCAGAAGCGTCCGCTTCTCGCCAGAGTCGTTTGTGTATTCGACCGCGCGGCGCAGGTCTTCGTCCTTCAGCGTTGAAAGGAAGGTCCGCACGTAACTCTCAACTTTGCTCTGCGCATCGACGACCGATTGCAGGGTAGGGAAGTCTTCAGCGTTGAGGCGCGACCCGCGCTCAGGCCCGCCGCACCTGTCGAGCCAGCCCCACTCGGCGCTTATAATGTGTACGAGTGTGTTCCTGATCGATTCAAAAGAGCCGCAAATCTTTCTTGTGAACTCTTCGCCGGTCAATCGGCCAATCGGTTCCATGAGCTTGCGATTCGCCCAGTAACCGTAGTCGTATAGCATTTCAATATCTTTGACAGTCATCCTGATCTTCTCCTCAAGCAGCATAACGGGCCGGAGACGGAAAGCAAATCGCGGGCGGTTGAAGCTGTCTGATGGGGTAACTGTTCAGCCGCGTCAGCGGCTGCTGAATTTAGCCGGGTCTTTCAAGGCCCGGAATCGGTCAAGCCGAATGCATTTCGCGTCGCGCGAGCGACGGCTGAAATCAAACAAGCGATTCAATCGTCGCTCGCGCGACGAGGTGTCTACTGACTCGATTTGCAGGCGGAAAATTCCCTGTCTAAATTCAGCCGTCCCTACGGGACGAAGAAATCTGAGTAGCTACCAGATGAGACAAACTTCAATGAGCTACTCTTCGAGCGCGAACTTCTCTACGATAAAATTATCTCTCCGCGCCCTGATATGACCACGCCGCCGCCGACCCGCACCTTTGTGACCTCATTGGTCTCTGCGTTCACGCTCAATTCGATGTGAAGCGTGCTCGGCCGTTTCATCTCATAACCTTGCTCGCTCACAACTCTGGTCACAGGCTCCGCCTCTATGATTCTGTGGCGCGCAAGGTAGTAACCAAGCGGGCCGTTCGCGGACCCTGTGGCCGCGTCCTCGATCACGCCGGCGGCGGGCGCAAACACCCTGCAATGCACGGCGCTTGCCGGGTGCAAAGTCTCGCGCGTGAAGGCTGTCACCGTCATGGCTTCCATCTCATTGCTTATGCGCTCCAAAGCGCCTGTATCGATTTTGATCGCTTCGACAGCCCGCAGAGATGAGACCGGGGTTATAAGGGTTGTAATGCCATTGAATATGGCTTCCACGGGCGTGCCTGTTCGCTCTATTTCCGAAGCCTCGATTGAGAGAGCCGCCGCGAGCCTTTCAATCTCCGTGAACGAGCCTTTGACGACCGGCAAAGGTTGCGTCATCGTGGAGCGGCCCGCGCGGTCTTCGGCGGTCTCTACTTCGACCTGTATGGGGCCGACGCCCGTCTCAAGCGTCAACGAAGTCAGCGGGGCGCTCCACTCTTTCATCCGCTCCGCTACTATCACGTAGGCCGAGCCTACAAGCGGGTGCCCCGCGAAAGGAAGTTCGTGTGCGGGAGTGAATATCCTCACCTGGTAATCGCCTTCGCGTTCGGGCGGAAGTATGAAAGTCGTCTCGGCATAGTTCATCTCCCGCGCGATGTTTTGCATCGTAGAGGCATCGAGTCCGCGGCCGTCTGTGAAGACCGCGAGTTGATTGCCGCCGAATCGCTCCTCGGTGAAAACGTCCGCGATTATGAATTTCACGCTGCTCATCTCATTCTCCGTTTCAGCACGCGGGCGATTCGCCGTATGCCTTCTTCTATAACGTCGGGCGGGCGATTCGAGAAGTTGAGCCTGATGAAGTTGTGGCGCTGCACGTTTGAGAAGAAAGTCGCTCCCGGCACGAAGGCTACGTGATCGAGGAGCGCGTCTTCGAGCAACTCTTCGCCTCTTATGTATTCGGGCAACTCGACCCATATAAACAGTCCGCCGTTGGGCTTGGTCCACTGCACGCCTTCGGGAAAATGTTCTTCAAGGGCCGAAAGCATGGCGTTTCGCCTCTCGCCATAAGCGCGACGGAGGTTGACTAAATGACCATCATAATCGAATGAAGAAAGCATGCGAGCCACAGCGCGCTGCTCTATGGTACACGTGTGAAGATCGTCCGCCTGCTTGGCCGAGATGAGATTGCGAATTATTTCTCGTGAAGCATGCACCCACCCGATGCGCATGCCTGGGCTTATGGTCTTTGAAAAGGTGCTTATATAAATCACCATCCCGTTTTCATCGAGCGAGGCGATGGGAGCGACCCGCTCTCCTTCATATCGGAGTTCGCCGTAAGGGTCATCTTCGATGATGGGAACGCTGTAGCGATTGGAAAGTGCTATGAGTTGTTTTCTCCGCTCAAGCGTCATCGTCGTGCCTTTGGGATTATGAAAATTCGGGACCACGTAGATGAATTTCGGATGGGTATCTTTCAGCGCCCGTTCGAGCAGGTCCGGGCGCATCCCGTAATCGTCGCCCTCTACGGGGACGAATGAGGCTTCGAATCCGTTGAAGGTCTGCAATGCTGCCAGATAAGAAGGGTCTTCGACTATTATTTCATCTCCGGCATCGATGAAAATTGTGGCGGCGAGATTTATGGCCTGCTGCGAGCCGGTCGTGATCAGCACGCGGTCTGTCTCGGCCGCGATGCCTCGCTGCGCGAGTCTCCCGGCAATCCATTTGCGCAAGGGGAGCCAGCCTTCCGTTGTGTTGTACTGCATGGCCGCCGCGCCCTCTTCCGCGAACACTTGCGCGTGTGCGCGGGCGAACTCCTCTACGGGGAACAACTCCGGCGCGGGCATCCCGCCTGCGAAGGATATAATATCGGGCTGCTCTGTGACGCCGAGTATTTCCCGCACGGCCGATGTGCCGATTTTCGACATTCGTTTTGCGAATCGGTATCTCTCGTTGACGGACGCTCTTTCATTTGCGTTGGTCGTTGATTCCGATGCGTCGCTTGCGCGCGAGAATGAATACATTTTATTGACCGCTCGTTCTGTTTGCATCATTCACCTCCTTAACCTGTGTTGCTCTTCTTGGTTTGTTGCTCGACGTTAATTACCGGCTCTATGCGGAGAGACTCCTTCACCGAAGACATGGCGATGGTCGTGTGGGTTCGTTCCACTCCGGGAATCGTGCGAATCTGCTCCGATATCAATCGGTCGAGGCTTTCGGTAGTCTCGGTCTTCACCTTTAAGTAATAGGAGAATTGCCCCGTGACATGGTGGCATTCGAGCACATCGGGGATGGAGAGAATTTTCTTCATGAACCCCGCGTTGTATTTCGGGTGCTCGACCCCCACGCCTATGAAAGCGGTTATGCCTTTGCCTAGAAGACGCGCATTCACCTGCGCGGCGTAGCCCGTTATGACGCCCTGCTGTTCGAGCTTGCGCATGCGTTCGGCCACAGCGGGTTGCGACAACCCGACGGCCGTAGCGATCTCCATCTGGGTCATCCGGGCGTCTTTTTGGAGCAGGTCGAGTATCCTATAATCTATTTGGTCAAGTCGCATATTTGGTGATATAACCTAAGCAATTTTCAAACGAGAGTTATAATATAACGGTATTGCGAGCATGTCAACCGATTTTTAATAACTCGCGGGAAAAGGCGGGAGGTAGCCCTACATTGAATCGTTGATCGAAAGGTTCTTTGAAAAATTCTGACGCTTTTGCCCCTGGAAAAGTCAGAGCCTCATTTCAACAGGTTCTTTCTCAGGGTGCTTATGGTCTGAGATTCCCATCGGTCGTATCCTACAGGATCACTCAGGAACTGCTGCCATGCCAGGTTGAGAATTTCGGCTATCGTGTCGCTTCCTGCCCTGTAAGGGTTCAGATTACGTGTCGCTTCTTCCACGTCTTCCATAACAGCGATGAATAATCGATCCGGGTGATAGTCGTTGTAGTGATTCGCCTTCTTTTGGCCGACGGTTTTCACATATCGGTTCCACTGATTCTCCATCTTTTCAACTTGCGCTCCCCATCCACATCGCCTCAGCACGCGGAAGATGTGGCTGGTTCGCGCTGCATCAGCGGGGTGGTCCGCACCGATACTACACACGTTCGGGCTTTGCAGGCACAAGAGCAGATTGCTCCATCCGTAAGCCGGCCCGACCAGACGGGCCGCCAGTACATCGCAAGCCACTTCCTCGGCCCACCTCCGTTCCCATCTGGAGAGAACGTCAGCGATTGTTTCAAGCTTCAAGGGGTGGGAAACACGCCGGACCTGGTTCCGCATATCCTGCGCATGATCGATCAGAGCCTGTCGGAACCGAGGGCCGAATAGAGCCAGGCCGGGTCTTTCGTGTAGCAAATGGCCGGACTCATGATAGAAGTCCGGCAGAATCAACAGGTGATGTTCGGTGCTGGGTGGGGAGAAGACTATGCCGAGGGAAGCCACAGTGCAAAAATAACCACTGGTGCTGGTTACAGCGACTGGCGAGATTCCTGGCAGGCCGGCTTCATTCCATATCGCGTCAGCTACACAGGTTAGAAACCTGTCGGGATCGATAAAGCGATCTATACTGCGCGCGGGGCAAAATGAAAATTTTTCCAGAGAGGAACGCTTATGTGGAGTGCGCCGCCCTTTTTCTTTCTTCAGAGATTTCTTTCTTCTTC
>JAKEHD010000814.1 GCA_022615215.1 Blastocatellia bacterium | reverse complement strand
TTGCCTAACTTCTGATGCAACCAAAGCGCCGCCATGGTCGGCGCACTCCAAATATGCGTTCCTCTTGGAAAAACTTTCGTTTTACCCCGCGCGCAGTATAGCCGTCCGCGTCCATATAACCCGCATCTCCCGTGTGCAACCACTCGCCGCGAATCGTGGCGGCCGTCTCTTCAGGCAGGTTCCAGTAACCTTTCATATTCTGAGGCGAGCAACATACGATCTCGCCGACCTCGCCCGGAGGCATGTCACGGCCTTCCGCATCGACTACGCGCACTTTTGCAAAGCTGAAAGGCTTGCCGCACGAGAGCATGCGTTCGCTATCTGAAAGGTCGTGGTCTTCGGGCGGAAGCCATGTGAAAGCGCCCGTCGTTTCCGTCATCCCGTACACCTGCGCGAAGTCGCACTTGAACCTGTCAACTGAGCGGCGAAGCAGGTCGAGCGGCATAGGCGATGCGCCGTACACGATGAGTTTCAGGCTGGAAAAATCGGTCTCTTCGACGCCGGGCGTCTGTAAGAGAAATAAGAGGACTGCCGGGACGAAGAATGTCTTCGTGACGCGCCGCTCGGAGATGAGCCTGAGTATCTCCGAAGGGATGACATCGCGGAGGAGGACGTTGTTGGCCCCGACGTAGAAACCGAGCATTCCCCACCCGGTGCCGCCTATGTGAAACACAGGCATGGCGATCAGGCTCACGTCCCCTTCAGTCCACTCGCCCATCTCTTTTACGGCAGGAGGTATGAGGGAGGGGAAGTTATCGTTGGTCAATTGAGCGCCTTTGGGATGGCCGGTCGTACCGCTCGTGTACATCTGAAGCACTACGTCTGAACCCGCGTTCGCAATATCGGGTTCGCTCTCGCTCTGGCGGTCGCGCCAATCGGTGTATGATTCCCACTCCGGGTGCGGCGCTGAATGAATACATTTTATTGAGGGCGTTACCCCCTCTCCGAGCGCGATGATCTTTTTGACGGTCACGAGTTCGCCGCGAATCTTTTCTACGGTGTCGAAGTAATCTTTGCCCACGAAGAGTATTTCAGCCGTCGCGTCGTTTATGACGTAAGCGATTTCGGGCGGGGCGAGTCGCCAGTTGACGGCGACCAGGACGTGATTGGCTTTGGCCGCGCCGAATAGAATTTCGAAATAGTTATCCGAGTTCTTATCGAGCACGGCTATGCGCGACTGCGGCGCGAGTCCCTCTTCGATAAATCCATTAGCGACCTGACAGGCCCGCCGGTCGAGTTCTGCGAAAGTAGTCTCGCGCCCTTCGAAGACCATAGCCAGAGCCTGGGGCCGCCGCTTTGCGTGCATGCGAGTAATATCGGCGATGGTTTTTATTTCGGTTTCAATAGACATAGAAGGCCACCTCCCTCGATCAGACCTCGCGTATAATATTTGTCTTGATAGAATGTCGCAAGCGCGGCAGGGCGATATACGATAAAATCATCATACGTCAAAAACGTCATACGTTATTTTTGACGTACATTATTATCTCTCCGGCTCTCGGTCTTACATCGAACCGGAAGCCGGAGAATCGCATTCACCTGTAGTGATCGCTCACAAGAGCAAGCATTATAAATTCAAAATCGCTGCCCTCCGGCTTCGCAAGGAACCTCGCATCGGGCAGGCAATCCATATCATCGCTCCATAGCGTAGTAAGGTTTCGGAATCGCAGTTCAGTTCAAGGCCATTATTTACCGCAGCAGAAACCAATAATCAGGAGAGAGACAATGAACGGGTTCCTCGGAACGGGCGCAACTTTCAATGCCGACCTGAATCTCTTGATTCAGATCGCTATGGGACTGGCCCTTCTCTATGGCATGTTCCTGGCGCGGCGTAAAAAGTTTCGCGCGCACAAGTATTGCCAATCGTCTGTCATGCTGCTGAACCTTGTGATGATATTCCTCATCATGGTCCCCTCGTTTCATCGCCAGGTCGAGCCGCAAATACCTTCAGAACTGGGCGACTCCTACTACCTGGTCGCAACGATTCATGCAACTCTCGGCACTGTGGCCGAACTGCTCGGACTATACATAATGCTCGTCGCCGCGACCAAAATTCTTCCGCAACGTCTTCGCTTCAAGCGGTTCAAGCCCTGGATGCGAGCGGAGCTTGCGCTGTGGTGGATAGTGATACTGCTCGGCCTGGGCACATACTATTACTGGTACATCGCCACGCCCGGCGGGACCGCTCCACAACAGGCGGGCGCTACGACTCAGCCGGGACCGACGGCTTCCGCACCTGTCACGGTCACGATCACCAATTTTCAATTCGAACCTAAAGAACTGACCATACCCGCTGGCACGACTGTGATATGGATAGACCAGACAGGCCGCCACACCGTAGAAGCCGACGACGGTTCATTCAGATCCGACACGATAGTCGCGGGCGGGCGCTTCGAATTCAAGTTCGATAAACCGGGCACCTTCCCTTACTATTGCAACTTGCACGGCGAAAAAGGCGGCGTAGACATGGCGGGAGTCATAACGGTCACTCCCAGGTAGTCTTACATAGCTGTTTTGTCCGTAGTCCGGCAGCGAGTACGCTTCCGTCCGTGGTCCGTTGTTCTTTAATCAAGGTCATTCAGTACCCCGACCGTAAGGGAGGGGGCGCAACGGGCAAAGGACGAAGGACGCGCGCGAAGCGCGTTGCAACAATAATATTCAGTACCCCGACCGTAAGGGAGGGGGTGCAAAGGAGAACGAACATGAGAAAGTTTCTGACGATTACTTTGATGAGCGTCGTATCGCTGGCCCTTGCGATGACCATTTCCAGCGCGCGAACCGAAAACGGTAAAGCCGCAAGCGAACGGGCCGCGCCTGCAAAGGTGACGGTCAAGATAGTGGGTTTTGAATTCCAGCCGAAAACTCTGACCGTCAAGGCAGGCACGACCGTCGAATGGATCAACGAAGGCACGCGCCATAGCGTCGACGCCGACGACGGCTCCTTCAAGTCCGAAATCCTCAAGCAGGGCGACAAATTCGAACACAC
>JAKEHD010000813.1 GCA_022615215.1 Blastocatellia bacterium | reverse complement strand
GACAAGATATTGTATCGCTTATGAATTTTGAGAAGACTTCGAGGTCTTTTTTCCAAAGCGCGGTTTCAGCAACCTGAAACTCGGCCCGGCGCGAAAAGCCATACGCGATTACCGTAAGGCGACTTCGGACCTTGCGGGCACGCTCGACCTTATGTTGACTTACGTCGAGACCGGAACGCAGTTCACATGTGAATTCGGCGATATTAATGAGCCTTTCTATGAAAGCCTCGAATCCATGCTCGACCAGCTTGCGAAACTCCTGAAGACGCTGGAAGGTGCAGAGATGTATCCTGATTTTCAGGACCGCTTGCGATCATTGAGGGGTCGAGCAATCGCTGTAGGATGGGGCTATGGCGATTATGTCCGTGAAACGGTGGAAGATTTGGAAGCCTTGCTCGGAGACGATTGATTCGTAGCGACAACTGTGGTGCCGGGGATGAAACTCATTTACAATCCTGGTATATCTGAACACTTCTTAAATTAGAGAGGAGCAGTCATGTTAAAGATCACCGCAAGAAACAACTCGTTGCATTTCGGAGACGGGCTTTCGCTGGACTTTCAGAGGACGTTGCGCATTCCCGATGACGGCGGCGCGTATCCGCTTCCGCCGGGGCTTGGGGCGTTTCCCGTGTGCAAGGTTGCCGATTATAAAGAGCGCGTCCCGCCCGATTGGGTCGAGCACGGAGGCGTCTTCATACCCATGTATCAGCGCGAAGCCCTATGGATAAACTTTCGCTCGCGCCAGTGGAAGCCCAACGCCGTCAAGGTCGCCGTAGGCAAGGTGAACGCAGTATCGGGCAAGCCCTGGAATCAGAAACTCCTCAGGGAGACGGAGGATTATTTGGTCTGCCCTCCTCAGCCCTGGCTCGACGGCATAAACGCGGGCGAAGGTTTCATACGCCAGTTCGTCGCCATGCCTTTGGGGATGGGATACACCGTCGAGGCCCAGGTGACGGGCGAGGAGAGATTCGGCGGCATACAGATGATCGTCTACGAGCCTAAGCCGGGCCGCTTCCCTGACCAGCCTCCCCCGGTCGTGACGGGCGCGCTCTGGGTTGCAGAGGCCACTGTGGGGATGGCCGCGCCTGCCTCTGCCGAGATGGGAATCGCGGCGGGCGGAAAAATGAAACAGCATATATACCCCGACCCGCACGGCCTCGACACCTGGGACCAGGAGAACTACAGCAGGGTTTACGTTCACATAGTAAACAGCATGGCCTTTCGTGAAATCACGGGACTGGAGCCGCCGCCCACCCCCGTGACGGCGAAGATGTACACCGAATATGGTCTTCCCTGGTTCGACCTTTATGATGAAAGCCTTGGCGACATTAATGCACCCGATGCCTTGAAGAAGGTCAAGTCCGTAAAAGAGATGGACGAGCAGAAAGGCTTCGCTCCTCAGCAGGATGACAGCGCTGTGAACGTTCCCGAAGACAAGATCATAAAGTACAATATCGACACCGACGAAGTGAAAGACGGAAACTGGTAAAAAAGTTCATGTTGAAAACAGAGGAGACCGCTATGCCAATCGCCGAGCAGATCAACAGCGACATCACCGAAGCCATGAAATTGAAACAGGCCGAACGCCTGAGCGCGATTCGCCTGATAAAGACCGCGCTCAAGTTGCGCGAGACCGAATTGCCGGGAGGGCTGGATGACGGAGAAGCCCTGCGCGTTTTGGGCACTCTGCTGAAACAGCGGCGCGATGCGGCCGACCAATACCGCGCCGCCGGACGCGAAGACCTCGCTCAAAAAGAGGAGAACGAAGCGCGCATAATCGAAACCTATATGCCCGCCGCCGCAAGCGAAGAAGAGATGTCGCGCGCAATAGAAGAAGCTGTCACAGAGACCGGCGCATCCTCTATGAAAGAGATGGGCGAGGTGATGAAAGCCGCCCGCTCGAAGCTCGAAGGCAAGACCGTAGACGGCAAGGCTCTGAGTGATAGGGTCAAGGCGAGGCTATCGGGATGATGGAGCGCCAACTAGCAATCAGGGTACTTTTCTCAAGCTGCTCGAACTTATGAGGCCGGGACCACTTCGATTACGGTCACTTCGGGCCTTGCGCAAAATCTCACCCTCGGCGCGTCGCCGCCTTCCATCCCTATTCCCCGGTTCACATATAGCCAGGTGTCCTGCACGCGGTAGAGTCCGGCTTCGTATTTCTTTCCGAACCTTGAAAACGTCACCAGAGCGCCATAAAACGGAAGCGCAATCTGACCGCCGTGAGTGTGTCCTGCGCAATAGAGGTCCACTCCGTGCCGGGCAACCGCTTCGATTTCGTCGGGATAGTGATAAAGGAAGACGGTGAAATCATCGGGCGGCAAACCGTCGAGCAGTTTTGCGATCTCTCTTTCTTCGCCCGCAGGAAGGCCCGCAATGCGAACAGGGAGAGAATCAATTTCTATCACCGCCGTCTGGCCGTCGAGTTCCTTTGCGCCCGTCCCCTCTGTCAGGTCTATATTGCGCCAGAAAGCCGTGTCCCAATTGCCTCTCACCGTAAAGGTCGGAGCCACGTTCACGAGCCGTCGCAACAATTCTTTAAACGCCGGAGCAGCAGCCGGTGAATTTATAGCGTCGCCCGTGAAGACTATTATGTCCGGCTCTTCGGCGGCTATAATATCGGGGAGTCGCGCTTCGAGTCGCGGCTCAGGGTCGCAGTGAAGGTCCGATATGTGAACTATCCTGATGGGGCGGCTCCCGGCTGAAAGCTTCGAGCTTCTTATACTGACTCGCGTAACCGACGGCCAGTAAGGCTCTATGAAATAGCCATAAGAGATGCACACGATCCCGAGGGCGGCCAGAACCAAAACCATTCGCCGGGAAAAGCGCGCACGTTTGCTCGAAGGAAGTTTTACGTAGCCCAGTCTGTGCAGCAACGATCTGATCGCTACTGACGCAGCAAGCACATAAACGGCGGCTATAACACTGACGAACAAAAGGACGCGATAGAGTTCAGCAGGTTGCATATCGGCTCTACGTGCAGGTGGCGCTCCCGGAATAATATCACACGCCCTTTCCTGGGAGCGCAGGCATCCTGCCTGCTTGCCTTGAGGGGACGCCGTTTTCCGAAATAATCAGCAATAGCCTGAGCACGGCACGCTGGAAGCGTGCGCTCCCAGGCACTTTGCAACTGCCCTGCCTTTTTCCGCTTGCATATTTTGTGCGGCGTAGTACAATAGACACACCTCAACCGTGTCGCCACAAGAGCGGTCGAGGTAATTGGGTTTTTAAAAGAACTAGGCTTTCACTTTAAGCAAGAGCAGCAGCGCCGCTAGCAAAATGCCTAGTTTGAGCATAGCATCATCAGTAGTCTGACCCGGCTCTGTTCCGGGCTGAACCGTCGGGCTATTGGTGCAGTTTTCGGGGTCATTGCAATTGCCATAAATGTGATCAACCTGCGAATGCCCCGCGAAAACAGGAAAGGCCAGACACAAAATGAGCGTCAGGGTTGCTAACAATCGTTTCATCGAATCCTCCTTGAGTGGATACGGTGGATTTTATCACCGACTTCTCAGTAATGCGTCGCGCTTTCAGGAGTTTGGCGATTATCTCGTCCGCGAGGCGGAGGCGGCTTGCGATTTTCGTCAAATCGACAGGCTCGAAGAACTGGCATCGCTTCTGTCAGGTTTCCCGATGAAAGAGTACCGATTGATAGGCCAATACTATCAGGGGTGGTGCGCTTACCGGAGAGGAGAGGACGCGCGATACATCTTCGAAGAAGTAATAGAAGAGTCGAAAACTTACAAAGCGAGGGCTTTATTGTCTCTGGCGGCTGTCGAAGCTCGCAAAGGGGATTTCGTTTCGGAAGGGTGCCATTATATCGAAGCAATGAAAAGAGCCGATAGCCTTACGACCATCATAAAGGCATCCAGGGGCATCGCCGTCATCAAAGCTATGGAAGGCTTTCATCAACACGCATTGAAAGATCTTGAAGCGATGGCCCCGTCAGTTCGTTATGCCAGTCCTGATGCTTATTATGCCTACCTGAATTCGCTTGCGGTCGAGCTTGGAGAAGTCGGAAGAAAACACGAGGCCCGGAATATTTCTGAAATAGTTGTTGCATCGCCCCTTATAAAGGCTTATCCTGAATGGCAAGAGACAGCCGAAGAACTGAGAGCACGCAACAATTCGTTTATAGCCCTCGATTCGATGCGATTCCGAGCCGGCGACAATGTGGAGTTCATGCCGGAGTCGGATCACTATTTCAGCGACGGCCCGGCAGAATCAAAACGAAAAACCCGGCCCGCAAAGGTATTCAGTTTACAGGGGTGGAAAAAGAAGATGGGGAGAAACTCGAACGATACATCCAAACCGGACGATGCTTCCAAAGAAGAACCGGCCCCTCGCGAATTGAGTAACAGGGACATGCTGTTGAGGATTTTGAGCCTTGTGTCGGAAAAGGGACTTACCAACAAACAGTATGCAACGATTTTGGAGACCG
>JAKEHD010000812.1 GCA_022615215.1 Blastocatellia bacterium | reverse complement strand
TTGCCTAACTTCTGGCGCATCCAAAGCGCCGCCGCTCGCGGCGCACTCCACATAAGCGTTCCTCTCTGGAAAAACTTTCATGCAGGCCCCGCGCGCAGTATAGAACGCCATGAAGATTCCTTTCTCATAAAGATTTCTTTCCATAAAAGGGGCCCGCCCCTTCCATCTTGCCTTTTCACTTTTCACTTTTTCCCTCTTTCAGTATACGGTCGATGATCGCCGTGGTCGAAGAGCTTTCGACATAAGGAAGCGATAGAACCCTGCCGCCCGCTGCTTCGACTTCTTCGCGGCCGACGATCTGATCAATGGCCCAGTCGCCCCCTTTTACAAGCACATCGGGTCGCACGCGCGCGATCAACTCTCGCGGCGTCTCTTCGTCGAAGACGATCACGTAATCGACGGCTTCGAGCGCCGCCATCACTTCCGCGCGTTCCGCCTCATTCAGAATAGGGCGGCCCTCTCCCTTGAGGGCGCGAACCGAGCGGTCGCTGTTGAGCGCGACAGCGAGCGCATCGCCGAGCGAGCGGGCCTCTTTGAGGTATCGCACATGGCCCGTATGCAAAAGGTCGAAGCACCCGTTGGTAAAGACCAATAGCTTGCCCTCGCGTCGCAGGCGTTCGCGCTCCCTTATTAACTCTTTTAGGTTTACTATCTTTGTCACAGGCTCCATTATCTTACTACAGCTATCAGCCGTCAGCTTTCAGCTATCAGCCGTCAGCTTTCAGCTATATACCAAAGACTGATGGCTGAGGGCTGAAGACTGATAGCTGACTCTAGGGAGTCTGGTCGAAATGAATAGAGATGCGGGACGTCCGTTCGGGGCTGACCACGCGCAAGACCACAGGCAGGTTGGGCCGCAAAAGGTCGGCCACCTTGCGCCCGTCGGTGAGCGGTCCTTTCTGTTTTATCAGGGTGTTCTTCTTCTTGAGTTTGGCATCTCGTTTGAACGTCAGGCAATCGAGCGTTCCCGGCGCAAATACCTGTAATTCGATGCCGGGAGGAGGAACGGGGAAGAACCCTCGCCCCGTTATTTTCACCTTGTTGCCTATACTGGCCGATTCGATCACCGGCACGTCCGCAAGGTTTTCGGGCAGGTCGGGCGCTGTGATCGCAAGCACGCAATTGTCAGGCTGACCGCAGGCCACATAAGCCGTCTGACGGCCACCGATTCTCGCAGAGTCCACGCCGCGCGGCCTCACGCACGACGTAAGCGGCGGCGCGGAGACGAGTTGGTTGATGCGCGAATCTATCACTCCTATATTGCCGCGCCCGTCATTTGTGAAAAACATCGACGGGCTGAGATCATCAGGAGTAATACGGCAGAAGGTTATGCCGAAAGGCCCGCCGCCGCCGCCGCCTGCGCCTATCGTAGCGCCCGTCATTTCATCGCGCACGAGCGGCCCGCCCGGAGCAGGCAGGCCCGAAGCCCCGGCGCTTCCCGCGGGCGTGCCGCCTGCGGCAGGGTCTATGATCGCGCTCAGGACTTCTTCCGAGCAAGCGTCTATCTCGATGATAGCGCCATTCTGCGCCGCATCTCCCCCGGTCCCCCAGTATGTGACATATAGATTGCCGTTCGAGGGCGAGATGGCGCCTCTCCAGGGATTTGCAGCCGGAGGCGAGTCCGATATATTGGGGGTCGGCACATCGGGGACCGCTATATCTTTTACTTTCTGGTTCGTGCCGGTATCGATGACCGATATTGTGCCGTCGCCGAAATTCGTCACATAAACCTTCGAGCCGGTCAGAGACGATGTGCAACTCGAAGGGTTGTTGCCGACAGGTATCTCGGCGATCTTTTCGTTGGTGGCCGTGTTTATGACATCGACTCGGTTGTCGCCCGCGCAGGGCACATATAGCCTGGATTGATCGGGCAGCAGGGCAGGGAACATCGGTCCCTTGCCCACGCTGATTTGAAGCAGAGTAGCGCCCGATGGGTCGAGCGCGAGCACGCGGCCCGGTCCTACGGTCGAGTAATCTATAGGGAACTCTTTCGAAGGGATGGTGTTGGAGCCGAAGAGCGTGACATAGAACCTGTCGTTTCTGGAACAGACCGCGCCGAACGGCCCGTCGGCGGTGCCGCCGGGTCCGTCCCCTACGGCGACATTTTGAAACGAGTTGTCCGATGTATCTATTACCGTCAGGTTGTCGGAGACGTAATTGGTGACCAGGGCGGTTTCGATAGCGGGATTGACACAGACCGACCAGGGTTCTATAGCCAAGGGGTCTTTGATAGTAGCGGCGGTCGTCAACAGGTCAACGGGATCGCTCTCTACGGTCGCGCGAATGAGAAAGCTTCCGGGATTGGCGCAGACTTCGACAGCCCCTCCGAAATCGAAGTCCGACATCGCCGTCCAGTTTTCACCTTCGTTCGTGGTGAAGAAGGAATCGCTGCCAGCGGGCGTGGATTTACCGGGGATGTCGAAGAAGGCCGGGAAATTCGCCACTCCGAATATGTCCATAGCTCCCACGACGAAGCTGCCGCTCTCTATAGTCACGGGCGTGATAAGGTTGAAAGTGACGACGGCGTCGGTGCCGCGCGGGATGCCCATCGCTCCGCGCGGTCCTCCTAGAAAGGATATATCGGGTTGCTGATCGTTCGACGGCCCGTCCATCTCCGGGTCTATGAAGACGACTATGTTGTAAATCTCGCTCAGATCGACGACCACATCGCGGCGATTGAAACCGATGGTGATGGAGCGCAACGTCGCCGGGTAGCTCGAAGGCGTAAGCTTGTTCGCCCAGCCGAATCCCGGTTTCCCCACACTGGCCCTGGACGGTCCCATAAGGCAATTGGTCACGCCATCGTCGAGCGATAGTTCCGTAAGGGTGCCCGCCGCTTCCGCGCCGAGCGCAGTCGCTACAGAGTTCGAGCGCAAAGGTAGCGACGACGCGATCATTATGAGAGTGAGGATCAAAAACGTCGCGCAGGCGCGTATGTATGTGGCTGATAATTTCATAATCTTTCACCTCGAACGGAAACCTGGCACATCCTTGAATATGCGTCTTCGCCTCTTCCGGCCTCATTCAAAGTAATAGCGCGCACAACACACCACGAGGCGCTATCGCTTTGACCCGGTCACAAGCGGGGGCTGACTGCTTCTGCTTATTCTTATTCCTGCACGTCTTCGTAACCGAATTTATTATACGGATGCACACCCTATGCCAGCATATTAGACCCTGAGCCGGTCGTTGCGCAATGAGTTTAAATATAAGTTTTCGCATATTTGGCGGGAAAAAGCTTTGAACCGCCCGGCATTTACCGGATCAAGCTGGCTACTAATTTCCCATAGCGCATGGGAACAAAGTACCGGTGATGGAAAGACTTTTTACAATACGATGACTGTGGAACCAGGTTTGATTTGTTCGGCAGAAGAGAACGATCATAGCATCGTATCGTCGATGCGCGGCGCGACACTTCGCGGCTCCTGCTCTTATCATTTTTGCCGAGAAGTGAATGGCTCTCCTGTCTGATTGAGGCAACCGCCATATCACAATGGCAAAAAATTGACATCGTATGTTTTTTGGCCGATACTTAACCACGACTTTGATGCATGAGGTTAAAGACACTATGGATATCTCACTTACCCCGGAAATGGAAGAACTCATAAATGAGAAAGTGAAGAGCGGAATGTACGCTTCAGCAAGCGAGGTGATCCGCGATGGCTTGCGCCTGCTGCAAGAGCAAGACGAACTTCACGGAATAAAGCTTGAAACCCTGAAGCGCGAGATTGAAAAAGGCATAGAGGAGCTTGATCGAGGCGAGGGCATCCCTGGCGAGCAGGTATTTGCAGAAATGAGAGAGAGAAACGAAACTCTCAGAGCAAAAAAATGAAACGCTACATATTCAGCCCCCTTGCCCGCGAAGACTTTCAAGACATCCACGACTACATTGCAGCACAAGACCCTGATACGGCGTTGGACTTTGTGACCCGATTAGAGCTTGCCTGTGAAAAATTAGCAAACCTGCCGCAAATAGGCCGCAGTCGAGAAGAGCTTGCCGCCGGGCTACGAAGTTTCCCGGTTGCGCGCCACCTCATCTTCTACCGCATTATTGATGATGGAGTCGAGATCGTTCGGATCTTGCACGGCGCACAAAACATCAAGCGTATTTTCGCCAGCGAAAACGAATGAGCCAATGAACCTTAACTTGTTCTTCAGAAGTTTGAGATCATAGAAAGCCGTGCCATAAGGATCGCAGAAAGCCTTGCGGCAAAGTTTCAGCGAAAGACCGCTCGCGCGCCCTCGCGGGTTGAATGCGAGCTATGATATTTTACATTGTCAGCAGCAGCCTTACAGATAGTGGCGGGTGAGAGGTTCTGGTTCGCTCATAATGAAAACGGTTTGCCTCTTGCCTGTGGATCGGCTACTCAGCATCACATTTTCGATTCAAGGAGAAAACTTGATGAAGCGAAGTTTAGTATATTGCAGTTTCTTATGCGCGATGATGTTTGGCATCGTCGCTGTCAGCGCGGCCCCGACCGACTTTTCCGGCACCTGGGTGAGGGACAATGCCAAGAGCCAGGGTGTCGCTGGCAGAGGAGGTCAAGCTGCCGAAGTTACTTTGATGGTGAAGCAGGATGACAAAACGCTCACCGTAGAAACCAAAACGGTTGGGGGCGACGGCCAGGAAAGAGTTCAGACCGCCACCTATAATCTCGACGGCAGCGAGACGACCGCTGAAGCGGGCGGACGTATGCCCGGCAAGGTGACTTCCAAAGCCAAATGGATGAACGATGGAAAGACCCTGGAGATACACTCGGTTCGCAACATAAGCAGGGATGGCAATGAGTTTACCATCACTACCAAATCCCATTGGGAACTGGCCGAGGGCGGCAAGGTGCTCAAGGTCCATAGCGTAACCGAAACACCGCAGGGTGATCGCGAGTCGACCAGCGTATATAACAAAAAATGATCCCGATCAGGCAAGGCCGCCAATGAATGTATTCATATCTGCGGCCCTGCCTGTTTCTCCATACTTCGAATCAACCGCAGGTTTGCGCCCGCCAGGCAAGACAGATTTATTCGATAGGCGCAAACCTGCGCCCGCTATAAAATCGCCATTGATTCAACCTGTTGAAGTGTTTTCGAGAGTCCCGCCTGCGAGCGAGATTTCCATATTCTCGTATTGAATTCCAGCCATTCGGATTTCACCTTCTAAAAAGCCGATGCCGCACGCTTCGTCAGGCTCGAAATGAGCCGCCACTCTGACGGAATAGTTTTTGCTTTTATATCTAACGATGTCAATAACACCCGGCTCGGTGTTATCTGCTGCGTCCTTACACAGCATGGCAAAACATTTTTTTGAAGAAGCGAAGCGCCCTTTCACAGGGCGCAGGGAGGCTTGCCTCTGACCGTTCCGATTGCGGATTGCAGAATGCGGAATGCGGATTGATCCAGTGCCCTCTTCAATCCGCATTCCTCATTTCCCAAGTGCCAGGTGTTTCGCTTACATAGAACTGCTCAGGATTTGATAAGTAAGGAGGGAGTTATGAAACGACTGAAGAGAAACTTTCTGCGAACCATCGTTACAGGGTTGTTGAGCTTGTTGCTTTGCGTTCAGATGCTCGGCCCTGCTGCTTTCGCTCAGACCGGCTCTTCGTCCATCAGCGGCACCGTTGTCGACCCGCAGGGACAGGCCGTCGGGGGCGCAACCGTAACCCTTACGAGCGTCGAGACCAACGCCGTTCGCACTCAGACCAGCAAGGAGAACGGCTCCTTCAGCTTCGACCTGATCCAGCCGGGTCTCTATCGCCTCGAAGTCGAAGCCGGCGGCTTCAAGAAAGCCAGCATCGCCGAAGTGCGGGCGCTCGTAGCCCTTCCCACCGAGGTCAAAGTGGGGCTCGAAATCGGCGACATCAGCGAATCTGTAAACATCTCGGCGGGCGCAGGCGAAATCCTCGTCAACACCAAGGACGCCACGATAGGCAACAACTTCGTCTCGGAGCAGATCACACAATTGCCTATCGAGTCGCGCAACGTGGTCGAGTTGCTCAGTCTTCAGCCCGGCGTCACAAGGGACGGCTACGTCGCAGGCTCTCGCGCGGACCAGGCCAACATCACTCTCGACGGCGTCGATGTGAACGAGCAGCAGCGCGGCATCGATCCGAGGACCGACGAAGCATTCGCAAGCGTGCTCAGAGTCACGCCCGACTCCGTTCAGGAATTCCGCGTCACTACCACGAACCCCAACGCCGCTCAGGGCCGTTCGAGCGGCGCTCAGGTCTCGCTCATCACAAAGGGCGGTTCTAACGATTGGCATGGCTCTCTATACGAGTTCCATCGCAACACGGCCACCTCTGCAAACGACTTCTTCAACAAGCGTGCGGGCCGGTTCGTAGCCACTGACCCCGAAGTCATAAACGGCCTGAAGAATGTCGGCGATGAAAAACTGCCCACCCCCAAACTATTGCGCAACCTCTTCGGAGGGTCGGTCGGCGGCCCGATCAAGAAAGACCGCGCGTTCTTCTTCTACAACTATGAAGGCCGAAGGGATGCGAGCGAAGAGAGCGTCGGGCCGCGAGACGTTCCTCTGCCGAGCCTCGGACGCGGCGAGGTGCG
>JAKEHD010000165.1 GCA_022615215.1 Blastocatellia bacterium | reverse complement strand
CTTTTTTCCTCAAAAGGAAGACTTTTTTCCTCAAAAGGAAGACTTTTTTCCTCAAAAGGAAGACTTTTTTCCTCAAAAGGAAGACTTTTTTCCTCAAGCGGCTTCGGAGCAAGCGGCCGAACAGGTCAAGCCTTCGAAGAGTATGGGCTTGCCTGTCCTTCAGCAAACGGCACAGTCTCAATCGCCTGATGAAAGCCGAGACCCCGTGTGCGGGATGAGCGTCGTGCGAGAGAACGCAAGATACAAGACGGTCTTCGGGGATGAGACATTTTATTTCTGCTGCCTTCGATGCAAGGAGACCTTCGACCGGTCGCCTCAAAACTATCTGGAAACAGCAGGCGCTTAAAGATTTCTTTCTCTTAAAGATTTCTTTCTTCGGTGGGTTATGAGGAGATTCATATCGGGACTCGTTCTAGGGGCGGGCGCTTCGAGCCGTTTCGGACAACCCAAACAGCTATTGCCCTTCAGGAGAACCACATTGCTCGGCTGGGTCATCGGTCAAGCCGAGCGCGCCACAGGTCTCGACGAAGTAATCGTCGTTTTAGGCCGCGCGGCCGATGAGATTCGCGAGCGAGTCGATTTCGGAAACGCCAAAGCGGTCGAGAACCCTGTCTTCGGCGAAGGGTGCGCTTCTTCCTATCGCGCGGGGCTTGGCGCGATTGATTCGGAATCCGATGCGGTGATGATAATTCTCGGCGATCAGCCCGGAGTCAGCCCTGAGATAATAGATCGTGTTGCTCAAGAATGGCGGCAGACCGAACGCCGAATTGCGATTGCCTCTTACCGGGGACGAAGGGGCCATCCGATGCTATTTGCAAAGTCTTTGTTCGATAAACTCATCGAGTTGCACGGCGACAAGGCTGCGTGGAAGATAGTCGATGCGAACCCGGATTTGATCTGCGAAGTCGCGCTAGACCTTTCCTTCCCCGAAGACATAGATACGCTGGAAGACTTCGAACGCCTACGGGTTGCTGAACAGAATACGAGGCGATAGTTCAGAGTCCAGCCTTCAGGCTGCTCACGCACGCTCTTTGCGTGTACTCTGAACCTTATGATGCGAGGTGGATTTGAGAGAAGAGGTACGAAAGATTCAAGAGATGCTTGAGCGGCAGGCATACATCACCGATGCCGCAGTCGCCACATCCGTTTATCTGGCTATGCGGCTCGGAAAACCTTTGCTGATCGAAGGGCCTGCCGGCGTCGGAAAGACCGAGATAGCCAAAGTCCTGGCTCGCGCCCTCTCGACCAATCTCGTCAGGCTTCAATGTTACGAAGGACTCGACGCCGCAACCTCGCTCTATGAATGGAACTACGCAAAGCAACTGCTTCACATCAAGCTGCAAGAGGCTTCCGCCGAAAGCGCGGACGAAAAAGAGGCCGAGATATTCAGCGAGCCTTTTCTTTTGAAGCGACCGCTGCTCGAAGCCATAACCGCCCCGAATCGCCCGCCCGTCCTGTTGATCGATGAGGTAGATCGAAGCGATGAAGAATTCGAAGCCTTCCTGCTCGAAGTCCTCTCGGAGTTTCAAGTGACGATTCCCGAACTCGGCCCGATCAGGGCGACCCACCGCCCGTATGTCGTATTGACTTCCAACCGGTCGAGAGAGCTTTCAGATGCCTTGAGACGGCGTTGCCTTTACCTGTGGATCGACTATCCTTCGTTCGATAAAGAACTCGAAATCATTCGCGCCAGAGTCCCTGCCATAAGCGAGGCGCTTTCTACGGAACTCACGCGCATCATTCAAGCCGTCAGAAAGCTAGGGTTGGTCAAGGTGCCCGGCGTCGCAGAGACCATCGACTGGGCCGAGGCGCTCGTCGCTCTGAACGCTTCCGAACTCGACCGCGAAGTGATCCGAGAAACCGCAGGCTGTTTTCTGAAAGACGAGAGCGACCTGCGCAGGTTCGAGGCCGAATTCGACGCCGAAAGCTTCAAGGACAGGGACCAGGATTCGGAAAGGATGAAGGCGGAAGGATGAAGGATGAAACCAGAGTGAAGCTATCGATTCATCCTTATTCGGTCTGATAGCTGACGGCTGATAGCTGAGGGCTGATAGCTGATGACTGATAGCTGAGGGCTGATAGCTGATAGCTGACGGCTGATAGGCGATGGCACAAAAAGACGAACGATACATGCGCGAGGCGATAAGGCTTGCGCGCAGGGGCGCGGGTCGGCCCTCCTCAGAGCCGCTCGTGGGCGCGGTCGTGGTCGCAAACGACGGGGTGGCGGGACGCGCTTATGCGGGCAGGCGAGGACAGGGCGCAACGGTAATCTCTGCGCTCGATGAAGCGGGACTCTCTCCCGGCCAGGCGACGCTCTACACGAATATCTGTCCATGCCTGGACGCGGCGGACGCTTCGAGCTGTATTTCGCGCTTGGTTGAAAATCGCCCGGCGCGCGTCTATATCGGCGCATTATGTAGCTCCCATCATCAGCGTGAATCGGAAGAAGATTCTTCATCGAGGCGCGGCCCTCTCGATAAAATGTATTCATTCTGCGCGCTTGAGCGTCTCAGGCAAGCGGGCATCGAAGTGGTGACAGGCGTATGCGAAGAGGAGTGCCGCGAGGCGAACGAGATATATTTCAAGTACCGCGCGACGGGCCAGCCATTCATCACGGTGAAGTTCGCCGAGACGCTCGACGGCCGCATAGCTACGGCGGCGGGCGATTCGCAATGGATAAGCAGCCCCGCCTCGCTTCGACTGGCGCATCAACTCCGGCGCGAACACGATGCGATAATGGTCGGCATAGGCACTGTGATGGCCGACGACCCGCAACTGACAGTGAGGCTTGTGGACGGGCGCGACCCGCTACGCATAGTCGTCGATAGCCGCCTTCGCATACCCGATGGAGCGCGCGTGCTGGCCGGGGGAGCCGCTCGTCACACGCTCATAGCGACAACCAATGGCATTAATGCAGGGCGAGCGGGCGAGCTTGAGCATCTCGGCGCAGAAGTGCTGCGGCTTTCGAGCGCCTCGGATTCATCCGTCGTCGACCTGATAGAATTGCTCGACGTATTGGGACGCCGCTCGATAGCATCGGTTCTGGTCGAAGGAGGGGCCGGTATCATAACGTCGCTTCTCTCTGCGCGCAGAGTCGACCGCATGGTCATAGCCATAGCGCCAAAGATAATCGGGCGCGGGACCGAAGCCATTGGCGATCTCGGAATAACTCGACTCGGAGATGCGATGACTTTTTCATCGATCAAGACGCGCCGCCTCGGTCCCGATATCATATTCGACGGACGGCTGACTCAGGCAGATGCAGAGAGGTGGTAGTCAGGTGCGCTATCGGCATCTTCCGCGCAATAAAAAGCAACCGGATCATTCGGCAGGTGTTAAATAATCAAGAGCTCAAAACGAAAGAAGGCTTCATCTATGAAAAGACATCCGGCTCTGTTTGCTGCAATAGTTCTGATGGCATTTCCCGCAATCTCTTATTCCCAGAGAGATTCTGCCCAATCAAAAAAGACTGACAGAGAGCGATACCATTTTTTGGGACCGGTTGAACTTGTTCGTGATGAATGGGTAACTTTCTCCGATAAGCCCGACGAGCATGGCGGGTATGTGGAGTTGGACCGGGTTTATATGGGAATTCGCGTGTTTGATATCGACGGGAAGATGGTTTTCAGTCATCCTCCCCTCTATGGACCCTGCATAAGAAGCACTCAAAAAGTACCTGCGTATGACGACAAAGGCAATATGATCGAAGAGATCACCTATGATGATCTAAGCGGCTCGTTTCTGAGTAAAGCGATTTTCAAATATGATGAGAATGGGAACCGAACCGAGAGCGCATACTATGGGCCTGATGGATTAAGTTTTATCCGTAGATACGATGCCAAAGGAAGAGAGATCGAAGAGGCCAGCTACAAGGGGTGTGATTAAAAGTGGGACTCAGTTTTCGCGCCTTTCTTGACAACATTTAGCGCGAAGTGATAGGTCAGCCGTTGCCGACACTGGAAAAACCTTG
>JAKEHD010000164.1 GCA_022615215.1 Blastocatellia bacterium | reverse complement strand
GGTTCGAGCACTCGCCACATCGTATGAACAGGCGCTTCGTTCGAGTATTCCAGGTAGCGCCGCTGCGCTTCCTGCACTACGCGGGGCGAAGGGCAGACGCCGCCGTTATTGAGATTTATCATCGAACGGTCTACGGTGAATGCCTGCTGTATCTCTCGCCAGAAATTTTCATCCGCAGCCACCTTATCCGGGTCCATATCAGTCATGACGGCTGATGCGGCGAGTATGCGTTCTATGCCGCCTTCGTTGAACGAAGCCAGAGCGCCCGCTACGGTCGCGCCGCCCATTGATCGCATAAAGGTTCGTCTTGTCACCATAAAGCTCGTCCTCCCGGCTCACACGAAGTTAAAGAATCAACAGCGAATGGATAATTACCCAAGCATTACTCAGCGTGCGGCCATTATAACCCCTATTGCAGAAACCACAAACCTGATTCCAGCTATCAGCTATCAGCCGTCAGCTATCAGCTATCAGAGTATGACCTGATGGCTGAAGACTGACGGCTATCGAAACAGATCCTGATCGGGCGGGCGAATCATCTCGCGCACGGTTGCCTCGCGCGCTTCGTAGTCGAAGCCTCGCACTATTGCGACCGGCACGCCCGTGTTTTTCCTCATCACGAGTTCCGCCGCCGAAGCCAGTTCATCCGCCACCGCGAGTATAGTCACTCGAAGCGCCCGGCCGTGCGAATCGAGCCTGCCGCGATAATCGATGAGCGGCGCTATGCCTGAGACGCCGAGCGCGACATTTACAAGCCCCTCGCGCCAGGGCCGTCCGAATGTGTCGGATACGATGACGGCAAGCCCCACGCCGAAAGCCGCTTCGAGAGCTTCGCGGATTCGGCGGGCCGATGCTGTGGGGTCTATCGGCAGCAACACAACCGTCCCCTCAGCCACGTTCGATGCATCGACTCCCGCATTCGCGCAGACGAAACCATGATGGGTCTCGGATATTATGATGCCGCGCTCCATTCGCACTATGCGACGCGATTCGTTGAGCACGACATCCACCATCGCCGGGTCTTTGCCGTGCTCTTCGGCCCATCGGCGAGCGAAGGGTGACGGCTCGACCCCTTCGAGCCTTATGGTCCGGCCCTCGGCCTTTGAGACTATCTTCTGAGCGATGACGACAATATCCCGCTCCGCGATTTCCAAATCCGCGCGGCGCGCAGCCTCGACCATCAGCGAAGGCAGATCATCCCCCTCGACTATCTCCGGCAGACCCGGCAAAGCGATTATGCGAAGTTCAGCCATCAGTCCTCAGCTATCAGCTATCAGTCCTCAGCTATCAGCTATCAGTCTTCAGCTTTGGGTCTGATGGCTGATGGCTGACGGCTGATAGCTGATGAGTTATATTCATCCCGGCGAGCGCGTCGAAAGTCAGCGTACCGTGCCCGGATTCTAAAAACAGTTTAAGGTCGGACGGATCATCTATGTCGAGCGCGACTCTGGGACTCTTCACTATAACGCATTCGACGCCCGCGCGTGCGGCTTCTTCTTTATGCAATGCGAGAGAGTCCGGGCCGAAGCGCGAGGGAAACAAAGCAGGAGGCGTGCGAATAATGGCATTCGTTCCCGTGCCGTCGCGTGAAGGAACAAGCAGGGCGGCGGGCGCGATCAATTTAATTCCCATCAAATCATCGATGTCTTCAGCCCTGACGAGCGGCACATCGGCCGGGAGCCTCATCACCAAATCGAAGCCTCTTTCGCCAAGCACGCGCGAAGCCCAATCTACAGACGCGCTTTCTGACGTTTGTTCTTCTTCCGCGAGCACGTCCCATCCCAGACTGCGAGCGCGCCCGACGGCCGGCGCGAAACTTGTGACGACGACTATGCGGTCAGGCTTCGTCGCGCCCGTTGCAGCCCGGCTCACGTCTTCAAACATGGCCCAGGCGAGTTGCCGCCGCCCTTCGCCCGTGAGCAAATCAGCGAGCCGCGTCTTGGCGCGCAAAGGGTCTTTGATTGGAATAAGAAGAGCGTTCATAAGTGATGCGTGAGGAGAGCAGAGGAGCAGAGGAGCGGGGGAGCGGAGGAGCCGCAGAAGAGGAGGATCACCCCTGCACCCGGAACCGCAGCCGGCGTTCCGACCACCCCTGCACCCCTGCATAAAAAGCATCACGCATTACGCATCACTCCTTCCAGCACCCGTTCGGCCAGGCGCTTTTTATCTTCGAGCGTCTTCATAACGGTGTTCATTACCAACACCCGCAGGCCGAGTTCTTCTATGGCCGGTTTGATCTCGCGGTCTGCTTCGTCGAGCACGAAGAGTCCCGCAAAATCCTGATAGATGCGAGCGACTCCGAGGGCCGACGGGTCGTGGCCGAGGTCTCTGAGCATGTCTGCTGCCGGTCCTTTGAGCGCGCGGCCCTCTACTATAGGCGTGATGGCGACGGATGAGTCGCGCCTTTGCCTCAAAGCTTCGCGCACACCCTCGACGGCCAGAATCGGCCCTATGCTTATAAACGGATTGCTCGGACAGATTATAATTGTGTCGGCCTCAATAATCGCTTGCTCGACTCCTTCGGCTGCGGGGGCGGATTCCATGTTTTCGAAACGAATCTCCTTGACGCGCGGTTCGCACCGGCGGCGCACGAAGTATTCCTGAAAATGCATCTCGCCTTCATCGGTAATCACTCGCGTGGGCGTGTAAGCGTCGGTCATCGGAAGCACGCGCGAACGGACTCCAAGCGCCCGACGAATATGATCGGTCACTTCCGTAAGCGAACGGCCCTGCCTCAGCATGTCGGTTCTATAGATGTGAGTAGCAAGGTCGCGGTCTCCGAGGTTGAACCAGGCGGCCTCGCCGTAACGAGCAAGCCAACGGAGTGCATCGAACGTGTCGCCCGCTATCCCCCATCCGGTCTCTTCGTTTATCACGCCCGCGAGCGTGTAGATCACAGTGTCTATGTCGGGCGAGATGCGCAGGCCGAAGAGTTCTATGTCGTCGCCGGTGTTTGCGATTATGGTTATGTCTTCGGGCGGAAATACATTCGAGAGACCGAGCAAAAATTTCGATGCGCCGATACCGCCGGCCAGGGCTGTGATCTTCATGGTCAGGACAATCCGACAATTCGATAACACGCGGTCTTTATCTTGTAGCGGCGATTGATGCCTATCGCAAGCACGGTCATGCGTTCGATGGTCCTCGCGCTGTAGAGCGGTCCCGCATCGACCGGGCGAAGGCCATCTATGGACCTGATAGCTTCGCAAACGCGCGCCCTTGCTTCTTTGGAATCGCTCGCGACCAGAACGTCGCAATCGAGTTTTTCGTCAGGGTCTACGAGCAGGTGCGCCGGTTCGGTCTTGAAGGCCGCGACCAGCGGAATGTTTTCCGACAGCCGCGCGCGCAGGTGCTCGCTCGCCGACCCTTCGGGCAATTCCACATAGCGAGCACCTTTTTCAAAAAAGACCGGCACCGTGATGTCTATCAGAATCGCGCCTTCGGGGAAATAAGTTTGAAGCTCTTCAATCGTCGAAACGGCGTGCGCGAACGGCACTGTGAGCAAAAGAAAATCGGCGTTGGAGACGGCGTCGCGGTTCCGAGCGTAGCCGATGGGATTATGTTCGACGAACCTGTTCAATTCATCGGCGGCCTCTTTTGCGCGCTCTACGGATCGCGACCCTATAGTCACCTGCGCACCGGCCCGCGCCCACCTGAGCGCAAGCCCGCGTCCCTCTTCGCCTGTGCCGCCTATGATCGCTATGCGCAAATCCTTTATATTCGACATCCAATCGAACTCGCTTTCTTCGCGTTCGGAATCTCAGGTCAAGGTTGCCATCTGCCGGGGTGAGTGTCAATGTGCCGGGATTGAGCTTGGGTCTGTGCTTATAATTTCAACGCCCGAAAGTCGATAAAGATTGATCGAGGGCTTCCGCGCGCGCGTTGACTTCGCGCCCGAAAGTTTATACCGTGAATCTATGGCAAATTCATAATCATAGAGGGGTCGAAAATGAAAACAGGCATTTCACTTCCGCAGCTTGGGCCGCTCGCAAGCGCAGAGAATTTGATTCGCGCAGGCCGGCAGGCCGAGCGTCTCGGATACGATTCCGTCTGGGTGCTTGAGCGATTGCTCTATCCCCTTGACCCGCAGGAGCCTTACCCGGCAGCGCCCGACGGGAAGCTGCCCGAAACTTATCAAAACGTCCTCGACCCGCTTGAGACGCTCACCTTCGTGGCCGCGCATACAAGCAAAGTGCGCCTTGGGACGAGCGTGCTCGTGCTGCCTTATCACACTCCCATTCAACTTGCGCGCCGCATAAGCACGATTGATGTTTTATCGGGCGGACGTGTGAGCGTTGGCGTCGGCGTCGGATGGTCGCGCGATGAGTTCGAAGCCGTCGGCACTCCATTTGAGAAACGGGGCGCTCGCGCAGACGAATTCCTTCAAGCGATGATAGACCTCTGGACCAAAAACCCTGTAGGGTTCGAGGGGCAGTTCTATCGCATCCCTGAATCCCTTGTCGGTCCCAAGCCCGTGCAGAAACCTCACCCGCCCATCTACATCGCCGGATACGGCCAGTATGCGCTCGACCGCGCGGTCAGGTTCGGCAGCGGATGGAACCCCGCAGGCATACCGGATTTCGACTGGCTTGAGGGCATGATAAAACAGCTTCACGAGACCGCTCGCGCTGCGGGAAGCGACTCGACCGAAGTGGTGCTGCGGGCCTTCACTATGGTCTTCGATCAATCGTTGGGCGAAGGCCGTCAGCCGATGATGGGAACGCTCGACGAGATAAGAGAAGATATACTCCGCCTGCGCGATATGGGAGTCACCGAGTTGATACATTCGCCGCCCTCGATAGGGTTCGATGATAAGGCCAGGATCGATGAGGTGATGGCGCTTATGGAGCGATTGATGGAAGTTTCGCGGTGATACGGATGGCGCTCGAAATCGACGATAGCACGCGAGAGTTCATACGCGATCATCGCATCGCGCGGCTTGCGACCGCAGACGCGGACGCGCAGCCTGCGGTCGTGCCTGTATGCTACGCATTCGACGGCGCAAACATCTATTCGCCCATAGACGAAAAGCCAAAGAGCGTGGCTGCCGTCAGGTTGAAGCGCGTGCGAAACATAGAAGCCAACGGGCGGGTCTCACTGGTCATTGACGACTACTCGGAGGATTGGAGTAAGCTTGTTTATGTCATCATCAACGGCGTGGCCGATATGATCGGGCCGGACGCAGGCGAGCACGCGAGAGCGGTCGAACTGTTGCGCGAGAAGTATCCGCAGTACCGCTCTATGCGGATTGAAAACAGTCTGATCGTCAAGATCACGCCCCTTCGCATCAAGCGATGGAGCGCCCAATAATGAAGAGAGGACGAGGAGAAATCATGGCAAAAGCAATTCGATTCGGCATTCAAACAGCGCCGCAGCAAACCACATGGCAGGAGTTGCGCGACACCTGGAAACTGATCGACTCAGCGGGCTATGACACGGCCTGGACTTTCGATCACTTCTTTCCGATATTGACCGATGTGACAGGGCCTTGCTTCGAAGGGTGGATCGCGCTCACGGCGCTCGCGGCTGAGACCTCGCGCGTCGAGGTGGGCGTGCTCGTCACAGGCAACACATATCGCCACCCGGCTGTGCTCGCAAACATGGGCGCTACGCTCGATCACACGAGCGGCGGGCGATTGATAATGGGAATCGGGGCGGCCTGGTTCGAACAGGAACACGCCGCCTACGGCATCCCTTTTTACACAACGCCAGAACGCATTCACCGGCTCGACGAAGCGACCGAAATCATCAAGCGATTGTGGACCGAGCGCCAGACCAATTTCGAAGGTCGTTACTATCAGATAAAAGACGCCTATTGCGAGCCTAAGCCTGTGCGCAAGCCGTATCCGCCGATCATGATTGGCGGTGGGGGCGAAAAACTCACGCTGAAAGTCGTGGCCAAACACGCAGACATCTGGAACACGTTCGGCTCGCCCGAAGTGTTCCGCCACAAAATCGAGGTGCTGCGCGGGCACTGTGACGCGGTGGGTCGCAACTTCGACGATATAGAAATCTCGTGGGCGGGGCTGACTCTTTTGACCGAATCGAGCGCCGAAAAAGACGCGGCCGTGCGCGCGATGGCTCAAGCATTCGGCCTCCCGGCCGAACAGGTCGAGCCGGGATTGCTCATCGGCTCGGCCGAAGAGGTGCGCGACCGCATAGAGCGACTCATAGCAGTCGGCGTGACTCATTTCATAATACTTGCGAGCGCGCCATTCAATCACGACTCAATACACCGGTTCGCCGAAGAGGTGATTCCGGCTTTCAAGTAAGGATGAAGGATGAAAGCGAAGAAAGAAATCTTTATATACTGCGCGCGGTATGAAATGACTGTTTTGAACGGAGATACCATCGGCTTCAGCCGCATGGAGTTTCAGTTTTTGCCTAAAAGAGTTAGCAGCAAAAGCAAGATACCATCGGCTTCCGCCCGCTGTGAGTTTCAGTTTTTGCCTAACTT
>JAKEHD010000811.1 GCA_022615215.1 Blastocatellia bacterium | reverse complement strand
CTCCTCGACCCCGTGCCGGGCCCGTCGAGGAGGCGGCTAAGGAAGGGCTTGAGGCTGATAGCTGATGGCTGAAAGCTGATGGCTGACCCCTGACCATCTTATCAGGATTGCCGTCTCAGCTTCCCGTCGCTCGCACTCTCTGTAACGCCTGGGCCGCAAACCTGCGTATCGGGCCGACTTCGGAATCGGTCATACCTTCAGTGGCTCTCAAATAACGCGCGTAAGCCTCGGCCGCCTCATTCGCCTTTCCCTGCTCGCGATATAACTCGCCCAGATACCACCAGGCTATCAACACGTCAGCCTCGAAAGCCGAATTCAATTCGGGCCGTAAGCCTTCGAGTTCCCTCTGCGCGTCGGCCGCCCGGTCGGAGAGCTTATATAGCACAGCTATGTTGATCGTATAGACCGCCCGTTTGTTCGGTATGATCCGACGGCCGTTGTCGAAGAGCGCGATGGCTTCATCTATGCGGCCCTGTTGCTGATAGGTCAATCCCAGTTGTTCGAGTGCCACATCGTAGTCGGGGTATTGGTCCAGCACACGCTTGAGGTATTGCTCCGCCTCGTCGTATCGCCCTTCGCGGTTGGCTATCGTCCCCATAGAGATGTGAGCCGAGGTGAGGCCGGGTCTTAACTCAAGCGCGCGCAAGAGAGCCTGCCTGGCTTCCGAAAGGCGTTCCGCCTTTTGATAAGCGACCCCTAGAAGCCCGTAGGCCATCGAGGATGTCGGGTCTACTCTCACGCCATGCTCCCATAAAGCAAGCGAGTTGCTCCACACGGGATTGTATTGCCGGGTGGCTATTGCGAGCACGAGAGCGAGGACAAGCCCCGTCGAGCAGGCGATCATCTTTGCGTCTCCGCTGCGAAATCGTTCAGTCAGTTCCACGAGTCCGCTTGCGATTATGATGAATGCGCCGAGCAGCGGCAGGTAAAGGTAACGGTCCTGCACGAGCATCTCCGGCACGAAGATTCTTGCATCGAGGACGGGCACGAGCAGCGGCAGGAACCATATCAGACCGTGTTGATAGGCGAGCCGTCGCCGCGCCAGCCTGTATGCGCCGTACCCGATTGCCGCAAGCAACACGAGAGGCAGCAGAAAGTTCGTCAGGCCGAGGTTGTCTGCGTTGACATAACGCAGATCATAAATAGGTCCAAGCCCGAACGGGAATACAGTCGTCCATACGTAGAACATCAGCATCGACGGCAGGGTCAGAAAGACGCTCTCTATCCCCGGCGCTTCCAGGGCCAGGTTTCGCAGAATGTGAAGAACCTGATAGCGCAAAAGCATGAAGACGGCTGCCGTTGCGAGAAACGGCGCAGCCCTCCGAAGTGCAAGTGCCGCAGAAGGACGTGTCGCTACGCCTTTGTTTCGGCTCAAGGCCCAGTCAGTGAAGAGGATGATGGCAGGGAAGGCGAGGGCGCTCTCTTTGCTCGACAGGGCGGCGAAATAAAGCAGCAGCGTGCTTGCCCATAAATACCAGCGTTGTCGGTTGCGTAGCGCCAGATAGCCGAGGAAGCTGCCGAGCAGAAATGCAGACATCAAAACATCGGGCACACCCGATATCCATGTCACCGATTGGACGTGCGCGGGGTGCGCTGCGAATACCCATGTCGCTATCGCGCAAATTGCCGCGCGCAAATCGAGCGCGACCAGCACCCGGTAAGCGAGCAGCGTGACCAGCAGATGAGCAAGTATGTTTAAGGCATGCCAGCCCGCAGGCTCCAGCCCGAAGAGCTTATAATTCAAGATCAGCCAGGCGACGAACGCGGGACGCCAGTAGTTGCTCCTCGCCCCGCCGCGATCTCCCTTGAATGCCCACACGTCAGAGGTGAGGGCCTCATAGAAATACTGATCGTGTTGTATGTAGGTGTTTTCAACTATCTGCGCGTCGTCGTCGTAGACGAACTCGCCCGACACTGCATTCGAATAAGAGATCGCCGTAAGCAGAAGGGCGACGCATACGACAGCCGTATGCCACTTCCAGTTCGACGCCGCCGGAGCGGACGGCTTGCCGGGCGCTTTAGATGTCTGAGGTGTTCGACCTTTACGAGATTTTCGACCTGCCACCGACCCACCTTTATCAGCCGTCAGCTATCAGCCATCAGTCTTCAGCCATCAGTCTTCAGCCGTCAGCCACCAGCCCTCAGTTTTTAGTCTGAAAGCTGATAGCTGAAAGCTGATGGCTGATAGCTGAAGCGTCATGCTCCGCATCCGCAGGCCAGCACTTCTTCGACCTTGTTGCCGATGAGGCGATAGAGCGTGCTGAAGTGCCCTTCATAGTAATAGCCATAAATGAGTATCTCCATAATACCGTCGCCATCGGCATCGGCTATGGCTGTGACCGCGTACTCATTGGGCGCGTTGAATTTTTTGGCTGTAGGATAGAACTCTGCGGCGATCATAATGGTTTCGACGCGGCCTGCGATCAGCTTTCGCAGAAACACCGTAGAGTAATCGCCCGCCTTCGCATCGGGACTCAGGCCGCCCGCATAGTTGGTCGCGCTGACGAGGACTTCTTCCACTCCGTCGCCTTCGAGGTCTATGCGTAGAACCTGTGTGAGTTTGACTCTTGGGTTTCGTATACCGTTCTTTTTCAGAATGGCGGCGGCGGCTTCCCGATAGACCGTTTGAAGCGTATCGGTAATGGCGGGTATCCTCGGCATGGCGTTCCACTCTCCGCCGATGGCTATGCCCTGTTTGCCGGGCGTCACGGAGAAACGGACTTCGAGAGAGTCTTCGCAAGGAGCGCCTATCGATGAAGGCTTGTCTCCCTCGCCTGCGCCTGCGGGACCATCGAGCGTGTAAAACCGGTATCGCTCGCCGCCTTTTATGAGCGGTGCTGCTTTTTGCGCATCGAGCCATTGCTTGCCCATCACGCCTCCGAGCAAACATCCCGCTTTGAAAGCGAACAGCGGAGCTATCGCTTCGGGCATAGTGGAGGATTCTTTTGCAAGAGGCGCTCTCTCATAGCTCTTCGTTTCGGCGGCAACTCTCGTATTGAGCCGGATGTTTTCGTTTTGATTGCCGATTATAAAGAATGCCAGCGCCGCGACCGCGCCGGCTCTGAATATATTCGTTCCGGTCATATCGTAGTTACTCTTTCTGGCGGTCAGGCGATCAAAGATAAGTGGATGGAATCTGTTTTCGGCTCACGTGTCCAACGGCTCTCTGAGTCCACGTTGGACGGCTTCTCTAATGGCCTGAGCTTTGCGGACCAGGCGCTCGTGATAGACCTGCATCAGTGCGGCGAGTTCACCGCGCTCGGCTTCGCTCAACTTCGCTGCCTGCTGACGATCGAGCAGTTTGCCCAGGCGTCTGCCCGATGCTTCATCCATACGCAGTTCTACCTCCGCGAGAACTTCGCTGTCGGAAAGCTCCTCGACCGGCTTGAAACCGTCAGTGGACGGACCTAAAGGAGCCAGAGCGTTTTCAATGGTCTCAGCCAAAACATGCGGCACATCTCGATTCATCAATTGGGCGAGTCGCGCTGCCTGGTTGTATACATCATCGGGCAAATTCAGTATGACTTCTGTTGCCATAGTACCTCTCTCGTGTGTCGATTTGCCTGAAATCAGATGTTACCTGAGACAAATCTGGAACGCAAAAGGGTCGCATATCGTGTAAAACATTCTTCTTCGCTCACCTGCCTTCGCCGGAGCGCGGCCTCGGTTCGGCCAGAAGCTCTTTCAGGTGCTCGCCCCATATAGCGGGAATCGAATGCGTGCCGTGGCCGCGCGTTCGGTCGCTTATAGGAATGAGGATGTATCGGCCGCGCTTTACTCGCTTTATCTCTTTTTCCATGAGGCCGAGTTCCGGCGGATTCACCTGATCGTCCGCCGAGTTGATCGCGTAGAGCGGCGCTTTGATCTTTTCCAGGTGAGGCGATGGATTGTAATCGCGCGACGAGTCGAATTGATAGATCATATCGTTCGCATCGAGGCCGGATGAATAACGCTCGATCAGGTTTTTCAGCATCTCTTCGGATTGCTCGCGCGTGGGGGCCGACCGCTGCCATTGCAGAGGGCTGCTCACCATGAAGATCAGGCTGTGTATCGCTGACACGAGACCTCGCGGCTGCGAAGTGTATTCGCCGTTCTTCCATTCGGGATCATCTTTGATCGAATCGATTATCATCTTGCGCGTCATGCGGTTGCGGCCTGCTATCTCTACGGGGAGGCTCGCAAGCGGCATCAATGCATCCATGAAATCGGGATAGGTATAGCCCCAAACCCACGTGTGCATGCCGCCCATAGAGGTGCCCATGACCAATCTCAAATGGTTCACTCCGAGGTGTTCTGTGATGAGGCGGTATTGCGCCACGACCATATCGTTATAGTTGTACTTGGGAAAACGCATGCGGAGGCGGTCGCTCGGACGGCTCGATTTGCCATGCCCTATCGCGTCGGGCAGGATGATGAAATACTTCGTCGCGTCGAGGAGTTGACCCGAACCCAAGAGGCCGCCTGCGAATCCCCGGCTGAGAAATCCGCGCCCGCTCCCCGTAGTGCCGTGCATAATCAGAACGGCGTTGCGCACGACGCCGTCTTTATCACGAACCGCCTTTCCGATGGTCGTATAGTGTAGCCTCAGTTCAGGCAAGACCTCTCCACTCTCGAATTTGAAATCACGAATAAGATAGTCGCCTTCTGTCGGCGCGGGATGATTCGCCTGAGCGAGGACTGCCGTGTTGCTCAGACATAGGAGGAGAGCGATTATCGAAAGTAGTCTCATTCTAATCTCCTTCGAATCGAATAACCCTGGCGATGCCGGCCGTAAAATGTGCCGACCCTGCCTGCCTAACGCGCGCCTTCTGATCGTCTTGCGCCCGCTTATGATAACCGATAGCGAAGCGCGAGGTACAGGCACGCTCAAACCTCACACAGATAAAAAGGCCCGGCGGAAGGCAGGGCGTTCTACAGGTTCGATACTTTTTAATTTCCCTTTTTATACTGCGCGCGGGATAAAATGAAACTTTTTCCGCAAGTACAGAATCATATTTGGAGTGCGCCGCAATCGGCGGCGCTTTGGCTTCGATAGTGGGCTT